>NZ_JPJC01000246.1:0-692 GCF_000733135.1 Sphingomonas sp. FUKUSWIS1 | reverse complement strand
CCCGCCGCACGCCAGCCACGCACGACGACGAGGCGTGGTGCGGCGGGGGCGGACGGAAGCCCGTGCGCGGAATACGGCGAACTTGTCCTGCCGGTCATTGCGCCGCGCGACCTTACGCCCGATGTTCTGGGCTATGAGTGACGATGTGTCCGGCGGCGTGACCGCGGTCCTGGGGCCGACCAACACAGGCAAGACGCACCTCGCGATCGAGCGGATGTGCGCGCATTCGAGCGGCATGATCGGCTTCCCGCTGCGCCTGCTCGCGCGCGAGGTCTATGACCGGGTGGTCGCGATCAAGGGTGCGAACCGCGTCGCGCTGGTCACCGGCGAGGAAAAGATCATGCCGCCCGATGCGCGCTGGCTGCTCTGCACCGCCGAATCGATGCCCGACCGCGACGTCGCGTTCGTCGGGCTGGACGAGGCTCAGCTGGGCGTCGATCCCGAGCGCGGGCATGTGTTCACCGACCGGCTGCTGCGTGCCCGCGGACGCGAGGAGACGATGATCCTAGGCTCCGAGGCGCTGCGACCGATGATCAAGGCGCTGGTTCCCGGCGCGGAGATCGTCAACCGCCCGCGCTTTTCGACGCTGACCTATGCGGGCGCCAAGAAGATCAGCCGCCTGCCCAAACGGTCCGCGATCGTCGCGTTTAGCGCGGAGGAGGTCTATGCGGTCGCCGAGATGCTCCGCCGGC
>NZ_JPJC01000245.1:0-1526 GCF_000733135.1 Sphingomonas sp. FUKUSWIS1 | reverse complement strand
CCGCCGAACAGCGCGAGCGCGCTCGCGGCGTCGCAATTGCCGAACCCCACCAGCCGCGTGACGTGCGGCGCAGCGGCGCGGAACGCGGCGGCGGCGGCGACCAGATCGGCCTGCGCCGACAGAAAGCCGCCATTCTCGCCGCTCGAATCGCCGATGCCGCGGCGGTCATAGCGGAACACCGGCGTGCCCCCCGCCGCCAGCCGCCGCGCGAGCATCGCCATGCCGCGGTGCGCGCCGCTGCGGATCTCGTTGCCGCCCGACACGATCAGCACCCCCGTCGCGCCCGCCGCGTCGTCGAGCGTCGCGACCAGCGTCTCGCCCTCGCAGGGCACTGCGATCAATCGCCGCATGTCGCGATCCACCCGGCCACATCGGCGGCGAGCGCCTGCGCGAGTGCCGCATCGCTGCCCGGTTCCGACCGCCGCCACAGCGGCGCCCCGGCATAGCGCGCATCCGCCGGACGCGGATCGCTCTCGAGTCGCACCGTTCGCGACGCGGCATATGGCACCGCGTCCTGCAGATCCGCGAGCAGCGCCTCGGACAGGCTGTTGCCCGCGTAACCCTCCGCGTCGGGCATCGTCGACGCGGCACGGATCCGGTTCAGGTCGCGCAACAGATCATCGCCCGCCTGCGGCGCGAGCCGCCATCGCCCGGCAAGACTGGCGTCGCAATCGACGAGCGCACCACTCCGAATCGTGACCGCGTAAACCGGCACGTCGAGCGTCCCGACAAGCGCAGCAAAGGCCTGGCGCAGGTCGGGCAACCGCAGGTCGCGCGTCTCGACCACACTCTCGCCGGTACCGGGCAGATCAGGCAGGATGCTGCCGATCCCGCGCCCGGCCAGCGCGCGCAGCATCGCGACGAGGAACGCGCGCGTGCGGTTCGCCTCCTCGAACAGCGGCAGTACCGCAACGACCAGCGGTCCGGCATCGGGGCCGAAGCGCAGCATCGCCTCGCGCCCGCCGGCCCAGTCATAGTGATCGAAGCGGGGGCCGGTCATCCCGGCCGAGGCTAGACCAGCGCCTTCCGCGCCGCAAACTGGACGAGCGCGCCGAACGTCTCGAGCATCTCGCCGTCGATCTCGTCATCCTCGATCAGGATGCCGAGCCGGTCCTCGAGCTCGGTCAGCACGCTCGCCACCGCCATCGAATCGAGTTCGGGGAGCGCGCCGAACAACGGCGTGTCGTCGGTGAATGCCGCGACTCGCTCGGCGCTGAGGCCAAGGATGTCGGCAAGGACGGCGCGGACCGTCGTTTCAACCTGGGAAGTACCTTCGAAGATCACGAGCATCGCCTGAACCGTTGCGAACCGGGCCCCGCTAGCCTGTGGGGGTGAATTCGGCAACGGCTTGGCGCTATGGAGGACCCATGACCTCGCCCGACCCCGTCCCGTTTCCGATCGATCACCTTACGTCGCACGGCGCAGCCGACGACGTTGCGCTGATCGACCGCGCAGGGACGATGACGTTCCGCGACCTCGAAACCGCGGTCGGCACGCTCGCCGGCTGGCTGGCGGGGCAGGGTCTT
>NZ_JPJC01000244.1:2673-7827 GCF_000733135.1 Sphingomonas sp. FUKUSWIS1 | reverse complement strand
GCTGCTCGTGCAGGCCAATATTTCGGGGACGATGAAGGTCGAGAGCCGCGATGGCGACGCGGTGGGGACGGTCTATGCCTTCATGGTGCACAAGGGTACCGGGCGCGCGACGCACGCCGTGCTGAGCCTTGGCGGGTTCCTGGGCATGGGCAAGAGCTTCTACCCGCTGCCGTTCGCGCTGCTTCAGTTCGACGCGGTGCGTGACCTGTATGTGGTGACGATCGACAAGCGCGTGCTTGAGGGAGGCCCGAGCTGGTCGAACAATGCGCCGGTCTTCGACCAGGCCTATGCCGACCGGGTGGCGAGCTATTATGGGTCGAGCAGCGAGGATCTGGTCGTCGGCTGACCCGCGCACGGTTCGACCCCTCCGTCATCCTGACGAAAGTCAGGACCCAGAGTTACTGACCGCAGCATCCGCGGCTCTGGGCCCTGACTTTCGTCAGGGTGACGAAAACGGGGGTAGCCGCTTCAACGCGAGCGCGAACCGCCCATCCGCATTTTCTGGCTCTTCCCGTAGCGCGTTTTCCGCGTGCCTGGCTTGCCCTCGTTCGAACGGCCCATGACCGGCGCCTTCTGCTGGTCCACCGGCAGGCCAAGCTCCTCGTTCTCCAGCTGCCGGATCTCGTCGCGCAGCCGCCCGGCGGTCTCGAACTCCAGATCCGACGCGGCCTTGCGCATCTGCTTCTCAAGATCCTCGATATAGGCGCGCAGGTTGTGGCCGACCATGTGCGGGCGGTCCTCGTCGATCGGGACGGTGACCTGATCCTGGCTGGCGACGTGCGCGATGATGTCGCCGATGTTGCGGCGGATCGTCGTCGGCGTGATGCCGTGTTCGGTGTTGTACGCGACCTGCTTCTCGCGGCGCCGCGCCGTCTCGTTCATCGCGCGCTCCATAGAGCCCGTGACGCGGTCGGCGTACAGGATCACGCGCCCGTCGACGTTACGCGCCGCGCGCCCAATCGTCTGGATCAGCGAGGTCTCGGACCGCAGGAAGCCCTCCTTGTCCGCATCAAGGATCGCGACCAGCCCGCATTCGGGGATGTCCAACCCCTCGCGCAACAGGTTGATGCCGATCAGCACGTCGTACACGCCGAGCCGCAGGTCGCGGATCAGTTCGATACGCTCGAGCGTCTCGACGTCGCTGTGCATGTAGCGGACCTTGATCCCCGCCTCGTGCATATACTCGGTCAGATCCTCCGCCATCCGCTTGGTCAGCGTCGTGACGAGCGTACGGTATCCGAGCGCGGTGGTCTTCCCGACCTCGACGATCAGGTCCTGCACCTGCTCCTCGACCGGCTTGATCTCGACGGGCGGATCGATCAGCCCGGTCGGGCGGATGACCTGTTCGGCGAACACGCCGCCGGTCTGCTCCATCTCCCAGCTGCCCGGCGTCGCCGAGACGTAGGTCGTTGGCGGGCGCATCGCGTCCCATTCGTTGAACCTGAGCGGCCGGTTGTCGATTGCCGAGGGAAGGCGGAAGCCATATTCGGCAAGCGTCAGCTTGCGACGGTGATCGCCGCGCGACATGCCGTTGATCTGGCCGATCGTGACATGGCTCTCATCGACGAACAGCAGCGCGTTGTCGGGCAGATATTCGAACAAGGTGGGCGGGGGCTCGCCCGGCATGCGACCGGTGAGGAAGCGTGAGTAATTCTCGATCCCCGCGCAGCTGCCGGTCGCCGCGATCATCTCGAGATCGAAGTTCGTCCGCTGCTCCAGCCGCTGCGCCTCGAGCAATTTGCCCTCGAGCACCAGCTCCTTCAGCCGCTCGGCCAGCTCGTGCTTGATCGCCTCGCCCGCCTGTTTGAGCGTCGGGCCGGGCGTCACGTAATGCGAGTTCGCATAGACGCGTACGGAGTTCAGCGACGCGACCTTCTTGCCGGTCAGCGGGTCGAACTCGGTGATCTCCTCGATATCGTCGCCGAAAAACGAGATGCGCCACGCGCTGTCTTCGTAATGCGACGGGAAGATCTCGAGCGTGTCGCCCTTCACGCGGAAATTGCCGCGCTGGAACGCCGCGTCATTGCGCTTGTACTGGAGCGCGACGAGCTTGCGCACGATCTCGCGCTGGTCGACGGTCGTGCCCTTTTTCAGGTCGAAGATCATCGCCGAATAGGTCTCGACGGAGCCGATGCCGTACAGGCACGAGACCGACGCGACGATGATCACGTCGTCGCGTTCGAGCAGCGCGCGCGTTGCCGAATGCCGCATCCGGTCGATCGACTCGTTGGTCGACGATTCCTTCTCGATATAGGTGTCCGACCGCGCGACATAAGCTTCAGGCTGGTAATAATCATAATAGCTGACGAAATATTCGACCGCGTTGTCGGGAAAGAACGACTTCATTTCGCCGTAGAGCTGTGCTGCGAGGATCTTGTTGGGCGCGAGGATTAGCGCAGGCCGCTGCACGCGTTCGATCACGCTCGCCATCGTGAAGGTCTTGCCCGAGCCGGTGACGCCGAGCAGCACCTGGTCCTTCTCGCCCTCGCCGATCGCCGAGACGAGTTCGGCGATCGCGGTCGGCTGGTCGCCTGCCGGCTCATATTCGCTCACGAGCTTGAACCGCTTGCCGCCCTCGACCTTTGCGGGGCGCGCGGTCGGGCGGTGCGGGACGAAGGTGTCGCCGGTTTCGGGTTCGGCGAGGCTGGTGCGGATCTGGATGGCCATCGAGGGGGAATATGGGGAACAGATGGCACGACGACAACGCCGCCATTGCCGGCATTCGTCAATCCGCAAACCACCCGTCATCCCCGCGACGGCGGGGATCGATAGCCTACGCCGTCAGCATCTTAAGGGAGAGCGCTGCCAGTATGGATTCCCGCCTTCGCGGGAATGACGGACGTTCTAATGCGGCGAGCATTGTGCGGCCCCAAGCTTTGCTAATGTTGACCCACCGCACGCGCATCCATAATGCGACCGTTTCGCAAGCCATCGACCCGCCGGCGCGACTCCGCGCGGCCAAGGAATAGACGCATGACCGCCGAAACCCTCGAAACCCGCGCGCCCGTGCTCATCCCGGAAACGCCCGCGTTCCTCAACGCCAAGGTTCTGTGGGTGCGCCACTGGAACGAGCATCTGTTCAGTTTCGCGATCGAGCGCCCGTCGACCTTCCGCTTCCGCTCGGGCGAATTCGTGATGATCGGCCTCCCCCAGGACGGCGGCAAGCCGATCATGCGCGCCTATTCGATCGCGAGCCCGCATTATTCGGAAGAGCTCGAATTCCTGTCGATCAAGGTCGAGGACGGCCCGCTGACCTCGAAGCTCCAGCTGATCCAGCCGGGCGACGAGGTGTATCTGGGCAAGAAGCCGACCGGCACTTTGGTGCTCGACGCGCTGCTCCCGGGCAAGCGGCTGTTCATGTTCTCGACCGGCACAGGCCTCGCGCCGTTCCTCAGCCTGATGCGCGATCCCGACGTCTATTCGGCCTATGAACAGGTGATCGTCGTGCACAGCGTGCGCCGCGTCAGCGACCTTGCCTATCACGACGAGATGGTCGCCTTGCTCGCCGAGGATCCGCTGATCGCTGAGGAGGCGGCCACGCAGTTCCATTACATCCCGACCGTGACGCGCGAGCCGTTCCGCACCACGCGGCGGATCGGTGCGCTGATCGAGGACGCGTCGCTGTTCGGCCATCCGGTGCGCGGCGACCAGAAGCTGAACCCCGAGACCGACCGCGCGATGCTGTGCGGATCGACCGAGATGATCAAGGAGTTCGCGGTGATGCTCGAGGCGCAGGGCTTCGAGGAGGGCGCGAATTCCAAGCCCGGTACGTTCGTGATCGAGCGCGCCTTCGTCGGCTGACCCGCCAGGGCGCTTGGCGCGCCGTCCGATCCCCGATAGCGTCAGGCTAAAGGGGACTGAAAATGCGCCAGATTATCACCGGAATCCTGCTCGCCACCGCCGCCATGCCAGTGGCGGCGGTGGCCAGGACCGTCGCGGTCGAGGAACGCTCGATCGATCAGCTTCAGGCAAGCATGACGGCGGGGACGGCGAGCAGTGTCGATCTGGTCCGGGCGTATCTCGCGCGGATCGCGGCGATGGACCGCAAGGGGCCGACGCTGCGCAGCGTGATCGCGCTCAATCCCGACGCGCTGGCCCAGGCCAAGGCGCTCGACGCCGAGCGTCGGGCGGGGCGGGTGCGCGGACCGCTGCACGGCGTTCCGGTGCTGATCAAGGACAATGTCGAGACCGCCGACGCGATGCCGACCACCGCTGGCAGCCTGGCGCTCAAGGACAATATGACGCGCCGCGACGCGCCGGTGGTCGCGCAGCTGCGCGCGGCAGGCGCGGTGATCCTCGGCAAGACCAACCTCAGCGAATGGGCGAACATCCGCTCGACCCGGTCGATGAGTGGGTGGAGCGCGGTCGGCGGGCTGGTCCGCAATCCCTATGCGCTCGATCGGACCGCGTGCGGATCGTCGAGCGGGTCGGGCGCGGCGATCGCGGCGAGTTTTGCAGCAGCCGCGATCGGCACCGAAACCGATGGCTCGGTCGTGTGCCCGTCGTCGATCAACGGGCTGGTCGGGCTGAAGCCGACGATCGGGCTGGTCAGCCGCACGCATGTCGTGCCGATCAGCCATAGCCAGGACACGCCAGGGCCAATGGCGCGCAGCGTGCGCGACGTGGCGACGATGTTCTCGGCGATGATCGCGGCGGATCCGGCGGATGCCGCGACCGCAGGGGCGGGCGCGTACAAGCGCGACTATGCCGCCGCCCTGTCGACGAGCGCGCTGTCGGGGTTGCGGATTGGGGTCGTCCGGCCCGAGATGACCGCGGACGTCGCGGCGCGGTACGAGGTGGCGTTGGGCGTGCTCAAGGCGGCGGGCGCGGTGCTCGTCGAGGTCAAGCAGCCCAAGCTCGACGGGATCGGCGAGGCGGAGCTGCTGGTACTCCAGACCGAGCTGAAGGCCGATCTCGACACCTATCTGGCGACCACCCCGGCGGCGGTGCGGACCCGGACGCTCGATCAGGTGATCGCGTTCAACCGCGCCAATGAAGCAGCGGAGATGCCGTTCTTCGCGCAGGAGACGTTCGAGGCGGCGGCCAAGACCCGCGGGCTCGACGACCCGGCCTATAAGGCGGCACGTACGAAATCGCTGCGGCTGGCGGGCGCGGAGGGGATCGACGCGATGCTGAAGACCGCACGGGCGACGG
>NZ_JPJC01000244.1:0-2580 GCF_000733135.1 Sphingomonas sp. FUKUSWIS1 | reverse complement strand
GGTCCCGCCTGGCTCAGCGAGCCAGTGTACGGCGACCAATATGGCGGGCCGAGCGCGAGCGAACTGCCCGCGGTCGCGGGCTATCCCAACCTGACCGTGCCGATGGGGCTGGTCCGCGGGTTGCCGGTCGGGCTGTCGTTCATCGCGACGCGCTACGGCGACGGCACGGTGCTGAACGCGGGCTATGCCTATGAACAGCGGGCCAACGCGCGGACCGCGCCGCGTTACCTGCCGTCGGCGGCGGTGGGCACGGGGCTCGACGGAGCCCGCTGAACGGGGGCGACGAACACGCGGTCGTTGCGCAGATAGACGGCGCTGCGGTCCTTCAGCCGGCGCGTGGTGAAGACGAGGCGATAGTCGCTCGCGAGCGTCGCCTTCAGCGCGCGCAGGCTGCCGACGTTCCAGATCGACAGGCGGCGCGTCGAGGTGACGATCACCGGCGGACGGTTGGCGAGGATGCGGCGCACCTCGGCCGCCTCGTCGATCCCGGTCGCGCCCTGTTCGGTCGACAGGCTGAGCAGGTTGGGAAAGGCGTAGGGCGTCGGTACGCAGGTCCGTGCGAGCAGATAGGTGACGGTGTCGCCGCGGAACACATAGGGGCATTCGTCGCCGCTGTTCGCCTGGACGATGCGGGCCAGCGCATAGGCGCCGTCGGCGTCGTCGCGCCGGACGACGCGTTCGACCGCGAGGATCGTGAAGGGGACGATCAGCGCGATCGCGAGCAGCTTGGCATGGCGTGACAGCGCGGGCGCGGCGGCGATCGCCAGCGGGGCGACCAGCGGCAGGCCGTAATGATCGAAGAAGGTACCAATCGCGAGGAAGCCGAGCGACGCCGCGATCAGCCAGCCAAAGGCGAGCCGCGCGACCGCACGGTCGATCCCGAGATGCGCGCGGCGATGCCAGGTGATCGCCGCGGCGGCGATCAGCGGGAGCAGCTGGACGAGGATGCCGAGCAGCCGCATCACCACCTGCGCGAGCGGATAGCCGGGGCGCAGGAAGATCGAGGTGACGTTGGCGAACCAGAAGGTCGCGAACAGGTCGTGCGCGGTGTACCAGCCGAGCGCGGCGAGCGACGGCGCGAGGCCGACGGCGATCCACAGCAGCGCCGCACCCAGCGTCGCTGAGACCGGCGCGCCGGTGCGGCGGTGGAACCAGAGATGCGCCAGCCCGAAGAACGCGCCCTCGAAGGCGGGCGTGTATTTCATCTGGATCGCGATCCCTGCGAGCAGGCAGGCCAGCGCGCCGCCACGCACGATCGCGCGGCGGTCGTTCGCCGCCGCGAGTGCGGGCAGGCGGAAGGTCAGCAGCGCGGCGATCGCGATCGGCAGATTGTAGAAGACCGGTGCCTGTCCGCCGCCGCCGCTGAGCAGCGATAGCCCGGCCAGATAGGTCGCTCCCGCCGCCAGCGCACCGCGCCGCGTCGCGCCGACCCGCATCGCGCCGTGATGAACGAGGACCGCAGTCAGCCAGGCGCAGCCGGTCGCGACGAGCTGATAGGCGAGGATCCCGTCGCCGGGGAGCAGCCGTATCGCCGCGAACAGCAGGAACAGCCCGATCGGCTTGCGATCCCAGATGTCGACAAAGGGGATCGCGCCGTGCAGCATCCGGTCGCCGACCAGCAGATAATATTGCTCGTCGACGGCAATCACCGGATTGCCGAAATCCCAGGCGCGGATCGCCAGCGCGATAAGAAGCAGGATCAGCGCGGGCGTCCAGCGGGATCCGGACGGTGCGGTCTTGGCCGATGTCATCAGTAGAAAGTCCTGAGCGTCAGTGTGCGCGTCGTACCGTCGCACAGCCCGAGCCGGACGACGCTGCCGGGCGGGCGGATAGTCCAGTTCGCCAGCGGGCTGGCTGGATAGTCGCGGGGAATGGGCTGGCCGTCGATCGAACAGATCAGGTCGCCGACCTGCCACCCGGTCGCCTCGGCCGGGCCGCCGCGCATCACGTGCAGGACCTTCAGCCGGTTGCTTTCGACCCCCATGAGCAGACCGCTGGTCGATCGGATGGGGCGGGGATCGGCGACGTCGCCGCGGCGCAGGACCATCCGCGCCGCGCTCGGGTCGAGCAGCACGCGATAATGCTGGAGAAACCCCGAGCCGAGCCGCCCGGCGGCGCCGATCGACTGTGAAAAGCCCGCCTCGGGCTCGATCCGCACCTCGGTGTCTCGCGCGACGAGCGTACCGACCCGGATCTCGGGGGCGATCGCGAGGCCGCTGACGACCGAGCCGCCGAGCCCATAGGCGATCGCGGTGGTGGTCGGCAGCCCCGGCGGCGCGGCACGGCGCCAGCCCGCCGCGGTCACGGTGATCGCCGATCCGTCGCCGGTATCGACGACGATCGGCGCCAGCGCGTGCGTGCCGATCCGGACCGCGCTTTCATAGACGCGCCGATCGGACGAGATCGTCAGCGACGCGGTCTCGCCCGCAAAGGGCAGCCGCCCGGTCGGGATCAGCCGGAAGCGGCGCGCGGCATAATCGATGTCGAGCGCGTGCGCGGCGAGCAGGTCGCGCCCGACCAGCAGGTCGACCGCGTTCGCGCTGCCGGTCGCGAGCGCGGGGAGGGCGGCGACACTGACGC
>NZ_JPJC01000243.1:0-557 GCF_000733135.1 Sphingomonas sp. FUKUSWIS1 | reverse complement strand
ATGCGGCGACACGCTCGACCGGCACGTGACGATGCGCCCCGCCGCGCTGCTCGCCCGCCATGCCTGGGGTCCCGCCCGCCTCGACCTGTTCGCCGATCCCGCCGCGAGCGAGGACGCGATCGGCGCCTTTGCCGGCGCGGCCGATGCCCGCGGCTATCGCGCGTTCCGGGCCGAGGCGAAACGGCTCTTTACCGCGCTCAACCGGCCCTTTCTCCACGCGACACGCCCGGGGCCTCTGACGCTGGGCTGGCGGATGGGTCTGCGCGGCCTTGGCGATTATTGCACGCTGCGCCCCTATACGTCGCTGTGGCACGCGCTCGGCGGCTATTTCACCGACCCGCGCCTGCGCCAATTGTTCGCGCGCTATGCGACCTATTGCGGGGCGTCGCCGATGCAGTGCCCGGCGACGCTGATGCTGATCGCGCATGTCGAGGCGAGCGGCGTGTGGCTGATCGACGGCGGCATGTATCGGCTCGCACTCGCATTGGAGGCGCTTGGCCGGCAGAACGGCGTCCGCTTCCGGTACGACGCACCGGTCCGCGCGATCCTCATCGAGC
>NZ_JPJC01000242.1:95126-96159 GCF_000733135.1 Sphingomonas sp. FUKUSWIS1 | reverse complement strand
CGGTCGCGATGCGCTGGGACATTAATGCCCAGGGTCGTGTCGAGAACTGCACCGTGACGTCGTCGAGCGGTTCGCCTGCTCTCGATCGGGCAGCCTGTGCTGCGATGACGCGACGTGGTCGCTACTCGCCGGCGCTCGATCAGGCCGGGAACCCGATGCGTTCGAGTGCGACGCAGCGTATCCGGTGGACGTTGCCGGAAAATTAATCTGCGTCTCGGCGCACTTAGACCAACGAATCTTAAGAGGATCATCCGACCATGTTCACCACTATCCTTGCCGCGGCGGCGCCCGCAGCAGCCGAAGCCAACCCGTACGGCCTCGAAGCGGCACTTCGCGAAGGCGGTCTCATCTCCCAGACCGTGTTCGGCATTCTGGTGCTGATGTCGGTGGTTTCGTTCTACATCCTGTTCTCCAAGCTGTTCGAGCAGCAGAAGATCATCGGTCAGGGCAAGCGCGTCCGTCAGGCCTTCTGGTCGTCGAACAGCCTTCGCGAAGGTTCGGCCAAGCTCGAGAAGAACTCGGCCTACAAGCAGATCGTCGACGACGGTCTGGCCGCTCAGGAGCAGCATTCGAAGCTGACCGATCCGGTTGAGGCGCATGACTGGCTGCACGGCTCGCTCGCGCGTTCGGAAGCTGCGATCAACTCGAAGCTGGGTGGCGGTCTTGCCTTCCTCGCAACGGTCGGTTCGGTTTCGCCGTTCATTGGTCTGTTCGGTACGGTTATCGGCATCTACCGCGCACTCGTGAAGATCGGTGCATCGGGTCAGGCATCGATCGACAAGGTCGCAGGGCCGGTCGGTGAAGCACTGATCATGACCGCACTGGGTCTCGTCGTCGCGGTTCCTGCCGTGCTGTCGTACAACTGGCTGCAGCGTCGCAACAAGTCGATCGCAGAGGACCTGTCGGCCTTCTCGAACGACGTGCTCGGCTTCCTGGCATCGAACGGTGCCGTGCGTCCGATCACCGCTTCGGGCGTCAAGCCGGTTGTGGCTAAGCCTTCCACGGCGACCACGACTGCCGGTCAGACCGGTGG
>NZ_JPJC01000242.1:76671-95040 GCF_000733135.1 Sphingomonas sp. FUKUSWIS1 | reverse complement strand
TAACTAAGACGCGAGAAAGGCGGGGCTGGTGTTCGCAGCAGCCCCGCTTCCTTCCCGCCGGCGGTGCCGGTGGCGATAAAAGAATAGGATAGTTCGCACATGGCGATGAGTGTTGGTGGCGATTCCACCGAGAAATCGATATCGGACATCAATACGACGCCGCTGGTCGACGTCATGCTCGTGCTCCTGATCATCTTTCTGGTGACGACGACCGTCGCGGTCCAGGCGGTGCAGCTGAAGCTCCCCGAGGTCAAATTTGATCCGACCACGACCAAGCCCGAAAATGTCTCGCTGTCGGTGACGACAAATGGCGATGGCAGCTGTGCAGTGTATTGGAACATGACCCCGGTCACCTCGACCGAGCTGCTCGATCGCGCGGTCGCTAAGCTGAAGACCGAGATCGATCGTCAGGGTGGCGTGAATGCCGCAGGTCTTGAGCTGCCCGAGGCGCATATTCGCGGCGACGTGAACACGCCGTACAAGTGCATCGGCGGCACGATCTACACGATGCAGCGCGCCGGCTTCGCCCGCGTCGGCTTCATCTCCGAGCCGCCTCCCGGCGGCACCACCGAACGCTGACGATCGCTCGGACGTATTTAGGAGTAGTATAGAATGGCAATGGGCGGCGGCAAAGAAGATGACGGGCCGATGATGGAAATGAACATGACGCCGTTGATCGACGTCCTGCTCGTTCTCCTCATCATGTTCATCATCACGATCCCGATCCAGACGCACGCGGTCAAGGTCGACCTTCCGGTCAACAGCAAGAACCCGCCGCAGAACCCGATCGACCCCGAGAAGAACAAGATCTCGATCGACGCATCGGGCACGGTGGCCTGGAACGGGTCGCCGGTCGACGAGGTGACGCTGCGCCAGTATCTGGACCAGACCGCGGGCATGAACCCCGAGCCGGAACTTCACTTCCAGCCGGACCCGCAGGCGCGGTACGAAGTCGTCGATCGCACTTTGGCCGTCGTGAAGCGGTCTTCGATCACGAAGCTCGGCTTCATCGGTAACGAGCAGTATCGCAACGACTTCTAAGTCACGCGACACGATCGATACGATGCCAGGGGCGGTCCGCAAGGGCCGCCCCTTTTGCATGTCCGACGTCCATGACACCGGGGGCGGAAAGAGCGTCGGCATGCCGCGCGCGCACCTCACGGCCTTACCAGGGCGATATCCGTAAAAATGCCATATTGCGCTCCAGTCATCGAAGTGACACAACAGTGTCACAAAAGTGAAACCTTTCGACTCAGAAGGGCGATGGAGACGGGATGATGCGCAAATTCGGCCTTGTAGTTCTTGCCCTTGTCGGCGCGGCAGCACCGGCGTTCGCGGCGGATCAGAATGGCTATCAGGCGATCGTGTCGGGCGATCTGGCCGCGGCCGAACGCCATATCCTGGCGGAACAGGCGGTCTATCCGGGTCGCCCCGAACTGATGCTCAACCTTGCCGCGGTTTACCGGCGGACCGGCCGCGAGGCGGACGCTCGGGCGCTGTACAAGCGCGTGCTCGAACGCCGCGACATCGCGATGGACCTGCCCTCGGGTGCGGTGGCCTCGTCGCATGATCTGGCACGGCGCGCGCTCGGCGTGGCCCCGGTGCAGATCGCCACGCGCTAAGCTAAGGCCGTCGCGCTCGCCCGGCGCCGGTTCTGTGGTTCCGGTAGTAAGCTAGCGCTGGCGTCGACCTCGTGCGGTCGACGCCTGAGGCGGTCAGAGTCGGGGCAGGGTGACCCCGCGCTGGCCCATATATTTGCCTGCGCGGTCGGCATAGCTGATCTCGCACGGCTCATTGCCGCGCAGGAACAGGAACTGGCAGGCGCCCTCGTTCGCGTAGATCTTGGCGGGGAGCGGCGTGGTGTTCGAGAATTCTAGCGTCACATGGCCCTCCCATTCGGGTTCGAGCGGCGTGACGTTGACGATGATCCCGCAGCGCGCATAGGTCGATTTGCCCAGACAGATCACTAGCGTATCGCGTGGGATGCGGAAATATTCGACCGTCCGCGCCAGCGCAAAGCTGTTCGGCGGGATGATGCAGACATCGGTCTTGCGGTCGACGAAGCTGTTCGCGTCGAAATTCTTCGGATCGACGATCGCACTGTCGACATTGGTGAAGATCTTGAACTCGTCGGCGACGCGCGCGTCATAGCCATACGAGGACAGCCCGTAGCTGATACAGCCGTCGCGGCGCTGCGCCTCGTGAAATGGCTCGATCATCGCATCGCCCAGCGCGCGTTCGCGAATCCAGCGGTCGGACATGACGGACATGAGACATTCCCCTTTTCGCCGCTGCTTTCGCGCGGATGGTCGATGGCGGCAAGAGCGCGCGCACGCAGAGAGCGTTTTTGCCGTTGCAGCCGGCGTGTCGGGCCGTCATGGGGCGCGGCATGAACCAGATTCGGCAGCCTTTTCCGCGCGGTACGTCCGTCGAGCCACAGCTTCCGGACCATGATGACGAGCGGAACCGCGCCGCGATCCGCGCGCGCCGCGCCAGCCGCTATGTGCGGATCGCGCTGGCCGGATCGATCGCGCTGTCGGGCGGCGCGGCGCAGGCGCAGTCGGTGCAGGACCTGCAACGCCAGATCGACGAGCTGAAGGCTACGATCGCCGAGCTCAAGGCCGCGCAGAACGGACCGATTGCCCAAACGGCGCCAGTTACTGCGCCAGCCACCGCGCCAGCCACCGCGCCGATCGCGGTTGCGGCAACGTCTGCGCCCGCCCCGGCGCCGAAGCTGGCAACAGCGGTCGCGCCATCGACGCAATTGGCCGCGGCGACGCCCGAGCCGAAGCGCGCCTGGTATGATCGCATCGCGATCCGCGGCTATACGCAGATGCGGTTCAACGAGATCGTGTCGGGCGATCGCACCGCGCCCGACGGCCAGTCGCGGTTGCGATCAGTGCATGACGGCAGCATCGGCGACAATACGGGCTTCTCGCTCCGCCGCGTCCGGCTGGTCCTGCAGGGCGATATGACCGACCGTGTGTCCTTCTATCTCCAGCCCGACTTCGCGGTGAACGTCAGCAACCAGTCGGGCGGCGAGCGGCGCGAGGGCTTTGCCCAGCTGCGCGACGCCTATGTCGACACGTTCCTCGACGCAGATCGCCGCTTCCGGCTGCGGTTCGGGCAGTCGAAGGTGCCCTTCGGCTGGGAGAATATGCAGTCCTCGTCGAATCGCATCACGATCGATCGCAGCGACGGGATCAACAGCGCGGTCCCCGGGGAGCGCGATCTGGGCATCGTCGCCTATTACACGCCCACCGGCGTGCAACGGATCTGGGATCGCCTCGAGGAGGACGGCCAGAAACTGTTCGGCAATTACGGCGCGTTCGCGCTCGGCGTGTATAACGGCCAGGGGATCAGCCGTTCGGAGACCAATGACGGCGCGATGACGGTGGCGATGGCGACCTGGCCGTTCGCGCTCGACGGGCTTGGCGGGGCGTTCAGCGGACAGGTGTTGGAGGTCGGCGCGGCGGCCATCCGTAATCGCGTCCAGCCCGAACTGCGCAGCGGCGGGGTCAGCGACACGAGCTTTGCCGACGAGCGGCTCGGCGTCCACGCGATCCTCTATCCGCAGCCCTTCGGGTTCCAGGCGGAGTGGAACTGGGGCCGCGGCCCCGAATATGACGACGCGTCACAGTCGATTACGACCAAGCGGCTGAACGGCGGCTATGTCCAGGCGATGGCGCGTGTGCGGTCGTCGCCGCTCGGTCCGTTCATGCCCTATGCGCGCCGGCAATATTATCGCGGCGGGTGGAAGGCGCTGCCCAACGCGCCGCGGCTCGAGACCGACGAGTTCGAGCTGGGGATCGAGTTCCAGCCGACCCCGCCGATCGAGCTGACCGTCGCCTATGCGCGGATGACACGGCGCGAGGCCGACGAACGCCGCGAGGGCCGGGCGGAGGGCGATTTGATCCGCACGCAGCTGCAGTTCAACTACTGACCGCGGCTCAGCCGATCCCGAGGTCCGCCGGGCCGAACGCATCGGGGAGAAGCTCCGACAGGCGGTAGCTGCGGACAGCCTCGCCCTGCGCCGCGCCGCAATGCACGGGGAGATCGCGCCCGCCCATCTGCGCCGCCTCGTTGATCACCTGGCGGCACCGTCCGCAGGGGCTCACCGGGGCGAGGCCGGTGGCGATGCCGTCCGCATCCATCGCGCCGCCGATCACGCCGATCGCAACGACGTCACGCAGGCGGCCCTGCGCGCTTGCGGTCGCCAGCGCGACGGTTTCGGCGCAAAGCGACAGGCCGTAGCTCGCATTCTCGAAATTGGCGGCGGTGATCACGCTGCCGTCGTCGAGCAGCACCGCGGCGCCGACCGCGAATCGCGAATAGGGCGCATGCGCGTGACGCGCGGCGTCGCGCGCCGCGGCGATCAGGCGGGTTGCCTGATCGGTATCGAAACCATCGTTCATCCTGCCACCACGTCCCAGTTCACCGGTCCCTCGATTCCCTCGACACGCCGAAAATTGCTCGCGCGCCACATTCGCCATGGCCGTGCCGCATAATCGGGCTTGAGCAGATTGGCCATCGCCCAGACCGGCCGCGGCAGTGCCGCCGACAACGCATAGCTGCCCTCGACCGACTTGCCGATCCGCAGCAGGACAGGCTTGCCGGTATGCGTCTCCACCATCGTCACGAAGCGCGTCAGATCGGCGACCAGCGCGGCCTTTTCAGGGCGGGCGACGCAATCATCACGGAACTGCACATCGACGGCGACGGGCAGCGCATCGGCGGCGGCGGGCACGAAGGTATTGAACGCATTCGCCTGATCGACCGCGGGCTGGCACAGCGAATAGATGTGCACCGCGCCGCGCCGCAGCCCGGCTTCGGGAAGCGCCGCCCAGTTCGCCTCGAATGCCGGATCGCGGCGATCCTTGCCCGAGGTCGCGACGATATAGGCGAAGTCGACGCCGCGCGCGCGCACCGTTCCCCATTCGACCGGCGCGGGATTTTCACCCAGGTCGACGCCTTGCAGCGGATAGGTCTCGGTCGCGGGATGCCACTGCGTCGCATAGGCCCAGCCGCCAATCGCGATGCCGCCCGTGCCGAACAGCAGGGTCGCAAGCTTCAGCAATGTCGTTGCCATCAGCGTTGCTCAGCCACGCAGATGAAGGACGCAGATGAGCGTGAACAACCGGCGGGCGGTGTCGAAATCGACCTCGATCTTGCCCGACAGCCGGTCCTTGAGCAGCTCGGCGGCCTCGTTGTGGACGCCGCGACGGGCCATGTCGACGGTTTCGATCTGCGCAGGCGAGGACTGGCGAATCGCCTGGTAATAGCTGTCGCAGATCGCGAAATAGTCCTTGATCGGTCGGCGGAAACGGCCGAGCGCGAGCACCAGTGTCTCAAGATGCGTGTCGTCCTCACGATGGATGTGAATGCCGAGACGGCCTTCCTCCGTCTCGAGCCTGATGCGGTACGGGCCGGCATAGCCATCGGCATGCTGGCGCTGCGGCGCGAAATAATTGCCCTCGATCAGGTCGAAGATCGCGATCCGGCGTTCCTGCTCGATATCCGCGGAACGCCACGCAATCGTGCGCTCGTCGAGCTGTATGTCGATGATCCGCGGGTCGGCCATGCCATGTGCGATAGCGATGGTCGTAACGCGTGTCACTTGTCGCCTGCACCGGCGGCCGCCGATCGCGGCGGGCTGGTCGACTTATCCCCATCATTCTGGCGCAGTTGGCTTGGAGCGATCGCGCGCAGTGCGTAGAACGCAGTATGGCAACCCTCGCATTCCCCGTCCCCGCCGTGGCCGAACCACAGCAGCTTCCCCGCAACGTCGAGGCCGAAGCCGCGATGCTCGGCGCGATGATGATCGACAACCGGCTCGCCGACGATCTGGTCGACAAGCTCGAACCCACGCATTTCTTCGAACCCGTGCACGGGCGCATCTTCGCCGCGATCAAGACTCTGCGCGGCAACGACATGCTGGTGACGCCGGTCACTCTGCGGCCGATGTTCGACGCGGACGAGGGCATGCGCGAGCTGGGCGGCCCCGCCTATCTCGCCGGCCTCACGGGCAGCGGCGCAGGGCTGATCGGTGCGCGCCAGTTCGCGCAGCAGATCTATGACCTGGCGATGCTGCGTGCGCTCGTCTCGGTCGGCCGCACCCTGGTCGACCGCGCGATGGATACGTCCGAGGAGGTCAATCCGCGTGCGCAGATCGAACTTGCCGAGGAGGAATTGTTCAAGGTCGCCGCCGATGGCGGGGCGGAGAACTCGGTGAAAACGTTCGCGCAGGCGACCACCGCGGCGGTCAAGATGGCCGAGCGGGCGCTCAACTCGGGCGGCAATCTGTCGGGCGTGACGACGGGTATCGATTCGATCAACGCCAAGATCGGCGGCATGCATCACAGCGATCTCATGATCCTGGCCGGGCGTCCGGGCATGGGCAAGACGTCGCTCGCCACCAACATCGCGTTCAACGCCGCGCGGCGCTGGATGCGCGACATGGCCGACGGGATCGCGCCGAAGGATTCGGTCGGCGCGAAGGTCGCGTTCTTCAGCCTCGAAATGTCCGCGGATCAGCTGGCGACGCGTATTCTCGCCGAGCAGTCGCAGATCAGTTCCGAATCGCTCCGCATGGGCAAGATCAGCCGCACCGAGTTCGCGCAGCTTGCGGCCGCGGCGGCTGAGCTCGAGAACCTGCCGCTGTTCATCGACGACACGGGCGGCCTGTCGATCGGCGCGCTGCACACGCGCGTCCGCCGGCTGCAGCGTCGCCACAATAACGAGATCGGGCTCGTGGTGGTCGACTATCTCCAGCTGCTGTCGGGGTCGGGCAAGAGCAAGGACGGCAACCGCGTCCAAGAAATCTCCGAGATTTCGCGCGGGCTGAAAACGCTGGCGAAGGATCTGAACGTGCCGGTGCTGGCACTGTCGCAGCTGAGCCGCGCGGTCGAAAGCCGCGAGGACAAGACGCCGATGCTGTCAGATCTTCGCGAATCGGGGTCGATCGAGCAGGATGCGGACATGGTCTGGTTCGTGTACCGCGAGGATTATTACGTCGCGTCGAAGGAGCCCAAGCGTCCGGCCGAAGGCGACAGCGCGAAGATCTTCGAGGATCACGCGTCCTGGGCAGCCGAAATGGAGCGCGTCTACGGCTTGGCCGAGCTGATCATCGCCAAGCAGCGTCACGGCGCGACCGGCAAGGTGCGGATGAAGTTCGATCCGACGATCACGAAGTTCTCGGATCTGGCGGAATATTGAGGCGCTCATCTCCCTCTCCCCGCGGGGGAGAGGGAAGGGGCCCGCGGCACTTGCCGTGGGAAGGGTGAGGGGTGTGAGACGCGGGACGGTTGATCCCAACGCCCCTCTCCCTTCCGTCGCCTACGGCTCCTCCCTCCCTCTCCCCAAAGGGGCGAGGGAATTCAGTCAGATGATCGGGTCGTAACCCCCGGGGGCGTGGATGCCGCATTCGACCTTGTCGAAGCTGCGCCAACGCCCCGCGCGCGGATCCTCGCCAGGTGCGACCTTGGTCGTGCACGGCGCGCAGCCGATCGAGAGATAGCCCTGTGCCTCGAGCGGATGCCGCGGCAGATCATGCTCGGCGAAATAGGCATCGAGCCGCTCCTTGTCCCAGTCGGCGAGCGGGTTGATCTTCAGCCGGCCCTCATCCTCCTCGAACCGCGGCAGCGCGGTGCGCGTGCCCGACTGGAAGCCCTTGCGCCCCGAGATCCACGCGTCGAACGGCGCGAGCGCTCGACGCAGCGGCTCGACCTTGCGCAGGTCGCAGCAGCCATCGGGGTCGTAGGACCAGCGTTCGCCCGCACGATCCTTGACCGCGAGCAGCCGCGGATCGGGTCTGAACACGCGCAGGTCGGTGAGGCCCAGCCGTTCGGCCAGCGCATCACGATAGGCGAGCGTCTCGCCGAACATCTTCTGCGTGTTGGTGAAGATCACCGGCACGTCGACATCGACCTGCGCGACCATGTGCAGCAGCACCGCCGATTCGGCACCGAAGGACGAAACCGACGCGATCCGCCCGGCCAGCTCGCTGGTCAGCAGCTCGCGCAGCATCTGCGCGGCAGGAACGCCGGCGAACCGGTCCTGCATCGCCTGTGCATCCGCCTTGGTGAAGGCGGGGGTGACGTCGATCGTGTCGATCCGGCGGAGCGCTTCACCCATGGCGCAGCTTCCAGACCGGCACGGCGCCGTCCGCCGCCTTCTGATAGGGCGTGTCGTAGCGCGCGAGGCTGGCGCGGAGCACGTCGATATCGATCGGGGCCTCGGGCGCGAAGCTGTCGAAGCCGCAGCGGCGCATCAGCGGAATCTGGTCGACGAGCACGTCGCCCGCCGCACGCAGCTCGCCGGTATAGCCCGCCTCGCGCAGGATCCGCGCCGCGGAATAGCCGCGGCCGTCGCGATAGCCGGGAAAGCTCACCTCGATCAGCGCGAGCTGGTCGATCTGCGGCAACAGCGCGCGCGCATCGTCACCCGCCTCGAGGCGAACGGCCGCCGCATTGCTCTGGCCGATGAACGAATCGAGCGTCACCGCGGGCTCGTCATGCGGCTCGTCGTCGCGGAAGCGGAGCAGCGTCTGGTCCGGATACTCAACCATAGATCGCCTCCTTGAACGTCTCGAAGCCGACGCGGCGGTAGGTGTCGAGGAACCGCTCGCCGGGATCGCGCACCTGGAGATATCGGTCGGTGACGCGTTCGATCGCGTCGACCACGCCGTCCTCCGAGAATCCGGGGCCGGTGATCTTGGCGAGACTGACATCCTCCGCGCCCGATCCGCCGAGCGAGAGCTGGTAATTTTCGGTGCCCTTCTTGTCGACGCCGAGGATGCCAATGTGGCCGGCGTGGTGATGCCCACAGGCGTTGATGCAGCCGCTGATCTTGAGCTTCAATTCGCCCAGGTCGCGCTGGCGATCGAGACTGCCGAAGCGCGTCGCGATCTTCTGTGCGAGCGGGATCGAGCGTGCGTTGGCGAGGCTGCAATAATCGAGACCGGGGCAGGCGATGATGTCGCTGATCAGGTCGAGATTGGCCTCGGCCAGACCGGCCTCGTTCAGCGTCGACCACACCGCGTGCAGATCGGCCATGCGGACGTGCGGCAGGACGATGTTCTGCGCATGCGTGACGCGCAGTTCGTCGAAGCTGTAGCGCGTGCCGAGATCGGCCATCACGTCGATCTGGTCCGCCGACGCATCGCCGGGGATGCCGCCGACGGGCTTCAGGCTGATGTTGACGATCGCATAGCCCGGCTGCTTGTGCGCCTTCACATTCTGGTCGAGCCAGACCGCGAAGTCGGGATCGCTGCGGTCGATCTCGGAGGACGCGTTTTCCTCGAATGCGGGCGCGCCGAAATGGCTCGTGATCCGCTCCAGCTCGGCGCGCGGCGGATCGAGGCCGAGGCCCTTCACTGCGGCGAATTCCTCCTCGACCTGGCGACGATATTCGTCGGGGCCGATCTCGTGCAGCAGGATCTTGATCCGCGCCTTGTAGATATTGTCGCGGCGACCGTAGCGATTGTAGACGCGCAGGCACGCCTCGAGATAGCTCATCAGATCGTCGGCGGGGACGAAATCGCGGATCTCGTGGCTGATCATCGGCGTGCGGCCCATGCCGCCACCGACATAGATCTTCGCGCCGAGTTCACCGTCGCGGACGTGCAGCCCGATGCCGATGTCGTGCAGCCGCATCGCCGCGCGATCCTCGTCCGCCGCGATCACGCAGATCTTGAACTTGCGCGGGAGGTAGGTGAATTCGGGGTGGAACGTGCTCCACTGACGGATCAGCTCGGCCCAGGGGCGCGGATCGGCGACCTCGTCCGCGGCGGCGCCGGCGAACTGGTCGGAACTGATGTTGCGGATGCAGTTGCCCGACGTCTGGATGGCATGCATCTGGACCGTCGACAGCTCTTGGAGGATGTCCGGGGTCTGGTCGAGCTGGATCCAGTTAAACTGGATGTTCTGCCGCGTCGTGAAATGCCCGTAGCCGCGATCATATTTGCGCGCGATGTGGCCGAGCATCCGCATCTGCCGTCCGTCGAGCGTGCCATAGGGCACCGCGACGCGCAGCATATAGGCATGCAGCTGGAGATACAGGCCGTTCATCAGGCGCAGCGGCTTGAACTGGTCCTCGGTCAGCTCGCCCGAGAGGCGGCGGCGGACCTGGTCGCGGAACTCGTCGACGCGCTGGTCGACGATGGCCTGGTCGTATTCGTCGTACTTATACATGGGGGGTTCCCGGTAGAATTTGGTTCACGCGGAGCCTGTCCTCAGCGAAGCCGAAGGGGCGCGATGGCGCGAAGAAGATTGGGTTCACGCGGAGGCGCGGAGACGCGGAGGAGAAAGACGAGGAAGGAACTCCCGCGCCAGCGGGCATCGAATCTGCCTCAATCAGCGATTGTAAGGGCCGCTGCGCGGCAAGGAAGACACCTCCGCGCCTCCGCGCCTCCGCGCGAACCATCTTCTCACTGCTCTCTTCGCGCCTTCGCGCCTTCGCGAGACTCATATCACCCAACTCCCCGCAGCCGGATCGGCCGGCTTGAGCGTAAGGTCGGGCCGCATCGTCGGACCCAGCGCACGGATGCGGTCCTTGATGTGCGCAGGGCGGGGGCCGTCTGCGGTCGCGGTCGCCTCGATCAGATAGGGGACGTTGACGCGGCGTGCGCCTTCCTCCGCCTGGAGGATCGATTCACCCGCGACGCCGACATCGGCCGCATCCTCGATATGGCGCGACCAGCCGTCGCCGGTCCACCAGATCACGTCGCCGGTGGGAAGGTCGTTTCCAGTCAGGAGCTTCATGCGGCGGCCTCTGCAATTCGTGCCCAGCGGGCGAGCTTGTCCTGCGCGTCGGAGAGTTCGACGACCTCACCGACGACGATGATCGCGGGGCTCTTGACCGCCTCGCGCTGCACCATCGGGCCGAGATCGGCGAGCAGGGTCCGCATCGCACGGCTGCCCGATAGCGTGCCGCGCTCGAGCACCGCAACCGGCATGTCGGGCGCGACGCCATCGGCCATAAGCTTGTCGGCGATATCGGTCGCGGTCGCGATGCCCATGTAGATGACGAGCGTACGGCCCTGGCCGGCGAGCCCCGACCAGTCCTGTTCGGTCAGACCCTTGCACTGGCCTGCGACGAAGCTGACCGCGCTCGAATGATCGCGGTGAGTGAGCGGGAGCATCGCCTCGGCCGCGCAACCCAGCGCGGCGGAGACCCCGGGGATCACCTCGACCGGCAGGCCCGCGGCACGGACCGCCTCGACCTCCTCGCCGCCGCGACCGAACACGAACGGATCGCCGCCCTTCAGCCGGACGACGATCGCGCCGGTCTTCACATGCGCGATGATCAGCGCGTTGATCGCCTCCTGCGGCAGCGTGTGGCGCGCGCGCTGCTTGGCGACCGAGATGCGCTGAGCGGCAGGCGGCGCGATGTCGAGCACGCGCGGATCGATCAGCCCGTCATGGACGACGACGTCGGCGATCTCGAGCGCGGCGACCGCACGTACGGTCAGCAGTCCGGGATCGCCGGGCCCCGCCCCGACGAGGATGACGCGCCCGCGGGCACCGGGGTCTAGCAAGCTTACCATGTCAGGAAGATGGGCTCTGGGGGGGCGATTGGCGAGCCCAGCATTATTTGCCCCGGGGCTAGTCCTGCTTTCCCACGCGGCGCGGGTGCCAACGCCGGAAACGTTCGCAGGCCCCGGTCACGGGCTGGTGGCAACGGAATCCGCGCGATAGGAAGGCGCGACGAACCGGGTAACCCGGACGCGATGGGGAACTTCGATAATGCGCCTGACCTGCCTTGCCGCCATGTTGCTGGCGACCACCTTCATCGGCGCGGTGCCGGTGTCGAGCCAGGCGCTGCCGCCGCCCGCGCCGATCGCCGGTGACGGCCCCGAGGATGCGAAGCTCAAGCAGCTTTTTTATGCCAGCGACGAGCGTGATCTGAAGAACGATCCGCTGCAGGCGATCTTCCGCGGTGATATGCGCTATGCCGATCGCTTCGGCGAATATCTGACCGATGCGCGCACCGCGCAGGACAAGCGCAATGTCGAGCAGGACTTGGCTGCGATCGCCGCGATCGATCGGGCGAAGCTGACGCGGGTCGACCAGATCGCCTATGACGTGTTCCGCAACGGCCGCGAGGTCGCGCTGCGCGGGTTCGCGCCGAACCTGGTCGCGATCGACCGGCTGCTGCCGCTCAGCCATTTCGGCGGTTTCCAGACCTTCTATCCTGATTTCGCGTCGGGCAAGGGCGGCGCGCCGTTCAAGACGATCGCGGATTACGAGAACAATCTGCGGCGTAATGCGGGCTATGCCGCGGTCTATGACCGGGCCATCGCGCGGTTCCGCGAGGGGATGGCGAAGGGCGTGGCCCAGCCCAAGCTGGTCGTGCGCAACATGATCGGCCAGTTCGACAATCTGATCGCCGAGGGTGTCGAGAAATCGACCTTCTACGCGCCGGTGACGATGTTCCCCGCGTCAATCCCGGCGGCCGACCGCACGCGCCTGACCGCGGCCTATGCCAAGCAGGTGCGCGAGGTGATCAATCCCGCGCATGTCCGGATGCGCGATTTCCTCGCCAACGAATATCTCGCCAAGGCGCGCGACACGGTCGGGCTGTCGGCGCTGCCGGGCGGTGCCGCGCTCTATGCCCAGCGGATCGAGGACAGCACGACGCTGCCGCTCGAGCCCGAGGCGGTGCATCAGCTCGGCCTGTCGGAGGTCGCGCGGATCACGCAGGCGATGGAGGCGCAGAAAGCTGCGGTCGGGTTCAAGGGCACGCTGGCCGCGTTCTTCGACCATCTGCGCACCGATCCGCGCTTCCAGCCCAAGTCGGCGGCGGCGGTGCGCGAGGGCTATGAGGCGATCGGCAAGCGGGTCAACGCGCGGATCGCGACACAATTCTCGCTGGTGCCCAAAAGTCCGCTCGAGATCCGTGCAGTGCCCGATTTCCGCGCGAAGACCGATGCGGCGGGGTCGTATCAGCAGGGGACGCCCGACGGCACGCGGCCGGGGATCTTCTACTACAACACCTATGACCTGCCGACGCGGTATCTGTGGGGGATGGAGACGCTCTACCTGCACGAGGCGGTGCCGGGGCATCATTACCAGATCAGCCTCGCGCAGGAGAATGTCGCGCTCCCCGCGTTCATCCGGTTCGGCGGCAACACCGCCTATGTCGAGGGCTGGGCGCTCTATGCCGAGACCTTGTGGAAGGAGCTGGGCGTCGAAAGCGACCCGTATCAGCGGATGGGTGGTTTGAACGACGAGATGCTGCGCGCGATGCGGCTGGTCGTCGATACCGGCATCCACGCCAAGGGATGGAGCCGCGACCAGGCGATCGCCTACATGCTCGCCAATTCGCCGATGGGACGGACCGACGCGACCGCCGAGGTCGAGCGCTACATCTCGATTCCCGGGCAGGCGCTGGCGTACAAGATCGGCCAGCTGACGATAATCAGGATGAAGGCCAAGACGCAGGCGGCGCAGGGTGCCGCGTTCGATCCGCGCGCCTTCCATGCGCAGGTGCTCGATACGGGCGCACTGCCGATGCCGGTCCTGGAGAAGAAGATCGACGACTGGTTGGGCGGGGCGAAGTAACCCCCATGATCCTCCCCCTGACGGGGGAGGATTTCAGTGCAGCTTTGGGGGCCGCTACCCGCCTCAGCCGTCGCGCAAGCCGATACCGATGCTGGCGCGCGCGCTTTCGGATTCGCTGCTGACGACCGGATAGGCGCAATAGTCGGCGGCGTAATAGGCGCTGGGGCGGTGGTTGCCCGACCAGCCGACGCCGCCGAACGGCGCGCCCGACGAGGCGCCGTTGGTGGGCTTGTTCCAGTTGACGATCCCGGCGCGGATATTGGCCCAGAACCGGTCGTAGAGCGCGGGCGTCTGACTGATCAGCGCGGCGGACAGGCCGTAGCGGGTGTTGTTCGCCTCTGCGATCGCGGCGTCGAAATCATCGGTGCGGAAGACCTGCAGGATCGGTCCGAACAGCTCGAGATCGGGGCGCTCCGCCATGTCGGTGACGTCGATCATCGCCGGGCGAAGGAAGGGCAGCGTATCGACCGGGCGTTCGAGATGCCGGATCGGCCGGCCGCCGCGCATCAGCAGCTCGAGAAAGCTCTCGGTCAGCTGGTCCGCCGCCTGGTTGTCGATCACCGGGCCCATGAACGGCGCCGGGTTCGCATGTGGCTCGTCGACGATGATCCGCGCGATCATCCGCTCGATCGTGTCGAGCAGCGGCTGGGCGAGCCGTTCCTGGACGATCAGCCGGCGCGCAGCGGTGCAGCGCTGGCCGGCGGTCGTGAAGGCGGACTGGACGACGAGCACCGCCGCCGTGTGCAGGTCCGGCGTGTCCCAGACCATGATCGGGTTGTTGCCGCCCATTTCGAGCGCCAGGATCTTCTCGGGCTTCTCGGCAAAGGCGCGGTTGAGCGCGAGGCCGGTCTGGGCCGAACCGGTGAAGAGCAGGCCGTCGATATCGGGATGCGCAGCCAGCGCCTTGCCCTCCGCGGGGCCGCCGACGAGCAGCCGGATGCAATCCTCGGGCACCCCGGCGGCGCGGTAGCACTCGACGAGGAACGCGCCCGATGCGGGGGTCTTTTCGGACGGCTTGAAGACGACCGCGTTGCCGGCGATCAAGGCGGGGACGATGTGGCCGTTGGGCAGGTGTGCCGGGAAATTATAGGGGCCGAGCACCGCGAGCACGCCGTGCGGCTTGTGGCGCAGCGCGACGCGGCTGTTCATCGGCGCCTCCATCCGGCGCTGCGCAGTGCGTTCGGCATAGGCGCTGACCGAGATGTCGACCTTGGCGATCACCGTCTCGACCTCGCCGCGCGCTTCCCAGATCGGCTTGCCCGTCTCGCGCGCGATCAGGTCGGTGAACGCGTCGTTGCGCTGGCGGACGACATTGGCGAACCGGCGCATCGTCTCGATCCGGAACGCGAGCGGCTTGGACGCCCAGCCGGCCCAGCCCGACCGCGCGGTCGCCACTTCGGTATCGACATCCCCGATCGGGTGACGCCACAACAGCGTACCGGTTGCGGGTTCATAGGAGAGGATCTCATCGGCCATATCGGGCTCTTGCCCCAATTTTAGAAGAGTTTCCACCATCCGCCGCACCGTCGGCCGCGGCACCCGCGTTCAGGCGAGCGCCTCGCCCATCGCCCGGATCGCCGCGACCTTCGCGGTAAGACGGCTCCAGTCGTCGGCGTCGGCGATCGGCGCCCAGATCGATTCCACCTCGTCGATCAGCAGGCTGCACGGCGTGCCCGACCAATAGGGATGGCTGCGATCCTTGCGCGCGGCATAGCCGCCAAGCGCGGCGCGGACCTCGTCCCAGTCGGGGCCGTAGCTTGCGGGAAGCTCGCCGCCGAACACATCGAAGAAGAACCGGTCGATACCCGCCCCGCTGGTCCGCAGCGCGCGTCCGGTCGCCTGGACGAGCGCGCGGTCGCTGTCCGGATCGCGCGGGCGGACGCCCAGCCGCCACAGGATCGCCGCGCCCACTTCAGCCTGATAGGCGGGGCCGAAACCGTCGAGCGCGGCGATCAGCGGATCGCTCTCGGCGATCGTGCGCAGCGATACCGCGAGCTGCATCACGTCCCAGTGGATCGCCTCGGGCTGGCGACCGAAGGCATACAGCCCCTGATGATCGAAATAGGCGGCGGTGAAGCCCGGGTCCCAGGTCGGCGCGAACCGCCACGGGCCATAGTCGAAGCTTTCGCCGGTAACGTTGATGTTGTCCGAATTGAGCACGCCGTGGACGAAGCCCGCCGCCATGTAGCGCGCCGCGAGTCGGGCGGTCCGCGCGACCACGAGCGCGAGGAGGCGAACCGGATCGTCGCCTTCCCCGTTCCCGTCCTCGTCGAACAGGTTGCGCAATGTATAGCCGACCAGCCGGCGCAGGGCGTCGTCGTCGCGATGATAGGCGAGGCGCTGGAACGTGCCGATCCGGACATGGCTGTGGCTAAGCCGGACCATGACCGCGGAGCGGGTTGGGCTCGGCTCGTCGCCGCGCTGCAGGTCCTCGCCGGTTTCGATCAGCGACAGCGTGCGCGAGGTCGGGACGTTCAGCGCCTCGAGCATCTCGGTCGCGAGGATCTCGCGTACGCCACCTTTCAGCGTGAGCCGACCATCGCCCGCGCGGCTCCACGGCGTCTGCCCCGACCCCTTGGTGCCGAGATCCATCAGGCGGCCGCGATCGTCGCGCATCTGGGCAAAGGTGAAGCCGCGCCCGTCGCCCAGATCGGGATTATAGTTGCGGAACTGATGACCGTGATAGCGCAAGGCAAGCGGGCCGGGCAGCGTGCCCGGCAACGGCGCGAACCGGCCGAAATGGCGGGTCCATTCGTCGTCGTCGAGCGTCGCCAGACCGACCTGTGCGGCGGCGCGATCGTTGCGGAAGCGGAGCTGGGTGCGGGGGAAATCGGCCGCCGCGACCGGATCGAAGAACGGGTCGCCGAGGTCGAGCAACGTGGTTTCGGGGCGATAGGCGGGGAAGGCTTGCGGGTCGATGGGCATGCGGCGATATGGTGGCCGCTACCCGAAGGACGCAACCATGGCCGCTTACGAAAACCTCTATTGGTGGTCCAGGGACGGGCTGCGGCTGCATGCGCGCGACTATCCGGGCGGCGGCGATGGCCGTCCGCCGATCATGTGCCTGCCGGGGCTGACGCGTAACGCGCGCGATTTCGATGCGCTCGCGGCGCGGCTCGCGGGGCGCTGGCGGCTGATCGCGATCGATCTCCGCGGACGCGGCGAGAGTGCCTATGCCAAGGATCCGATGTCCTATGTCCCGCTGACCTATGTGCAGGATGTCGAGGCGTTGCTGGCCGAGCACGGCATCGACCGGTTCGTCGCGTTCGGGACGTCGCTCGGCGGGATCGTCACGATGCTGATGGCGGGGCCGGCGCGCGGGCGAATCGCAGCCGCTTTGCTCAACGATGTCGGGCCCGAGATCGACGCGCAGGGCCTGTCGCGGATCCGCGGCTATGTCGGCAAGGCGAGCGTCTTTCCGACCTGGATGCATGCCGCGCGCTGCGTGTCGGAGAGCAATGCCGACGTCTATCCGGACTGGACGATCGAGGACTGGCTGGCGATGGCCAAGCGCATTTACCGGCTGAACAGCTCGGGCCGGATCGTGCTCGATTACGACCTGAAGATCGCCGAACCGTTCCGCGTGCCGGGCAGCGAGGCCGGACCGGACATGTGGCAGGCGCTGGCGGGCCTGCGCGAGATCCCGACGCTGATCGTGCGCGGTGGCCGGTCCGACCTGTTGTCCGCCGCGATCGCGGACAGGATGGTCGCATCGCTCGACCGCGCGACGCTCGTCACCGTGCCCGGGGTCGGTCATGCCCCGACGCTGAGCGAGCCGATCGTCCAGGCGCCGATCGACGAGCTGCTGGCGCAGGTGCTTGAGGGGGATGCTGTCCGCGCCTAGGGGACGGGGACGGGGCGTCGCAGCGACGCCTCGTCCCGCCTGCTCGATGACCGGAACAGCTTATGACCGCACCTGCCGACCTTCATGTGAATCATCGCTCCCTCGAGGGTCGACGCGCGATCATCACGGGAGGGACGACGGGCATCGGCCGGGCGATCGCGGTGCTGCTCGCGGCGGGGGGCGCCAAAGTCTATATCTGCGGTCACGATGCGGGTCATCTCGAGGACGCGCTCGTTTGCATCCGCGAGGTTGGCGAAGGCGACGGGATGGTCACCGAGCTTGCCGATCCGGACAAGGTCCGCGCCTTTTTCGATGCCGGCGAGGCGTATCTGGGCGGGTTCGACATCACCGTCGTCAACGCCTCGATCGCCGCGGGCGGGCTGACGCAGATGGACGAAGACGCGCTGCGCTACGCGATCGCGGTCAATTTCACCGCCTATCTGCTCAGCGCGCATCACGCCGCGCACCGGATGACGCCGATCGGCGATCTGGTCCTGATCGGTTCGCTCAGCGCGCATATCCTCGGGCCGAGCTCGACCGTCTATGCGGGCATCAAGTCGGGTATCGCCGGTTTCGCCGAGGCGCTGCGTCGCGAGCTGGGGCCCAAGGGGATCCGGGTGTCGCTGATCGAGCCGGGCAAGGTCGGCTCCAACATGCAATATCCCGACGTGCCCGACGAGAAGCAGCGGGAAATGATCGCAGCGGAGCAGATGCTGCGCGGCGAGGACATCGCCGCCGGCGTCGAGTTCCTGCTGACGCAGCCGACGCGGACGGTGATCCAGCAACTCGTGATCGTGCCCCGCGCGCTGGAGGGGGAATAGCGACACCGCTCATCCGTCCCGTTCGTGCTGAACGAAGTCGAAGCACCTCCGCCCGGGGCATGCCCTTCGACTTCGCTCAGGGCGAACGGGCATGGTGCGGGGCGGCCGAACAACCAGAATTTTAGGAGAATTGCATGTTCGA
>NZ_JPJC01000242.1:69864-76575 GCF_000733135.1 Sphingomonas sp. FUKUSWIS1 | reverse complement strand
CTCCCGCCGACATCGACCTGTCGCGCTCGCCGCTGGCGGGCAAGGTCGGGGCCGAGACCTATGTGCTCGGCGCGTTCAATCCGGGGATGACGCGGCTGGCGAACGGCAATCTGCTGCTGATGGTGCGCGTGGCGGAGGCGTTGCGCGAGCCGGTCAAGGGCGGCAACGTCCATGCGATCCGCTGGCAGGACGGCGCCTATCTGCGCGATGCGTGGCCGTTGCAGATGGTCGACACCAAGGATCCACGCAAATTCCTGATCCCCGGCGGCGGATGGAAGGTGATGGCGCTGACCTCGCTGTCCTGGCTCCTGCCGGTCGAGCTCGATGCCGAGGGCCGTTCGGTCGTCGCGGTCCATTACGACAAGGCGATCGCGCCGCGCACACCCTACCAATGCTACGGCGTCGAGGATGCCCGAATCTCGAAGGTCGGCGACCGTTATCTGATGACGACCTGTTCGGTCAGCCCGGAACGGCATTCGACCACGCTTTATTCGTCCGCCGATGCGCTCGACTGGCAGCTCGAGGGGATCGTGCTCGATCACCAGAACAAGGACATGCTGATCTTCGAAGGGCTGATCGGCGGGCAATATTGGGCGCAGACGCGGCCGCTCGGCGATCTGTACTTCGCCTATCCGCCGGGCAGCGAATGGCGCGCCGGGCCGTCGATCAACCTGTCGCGCTCGCCCGATGCGCTCCACTGGAAGCCGCATGACAAGCCCGGCATCCGCCCTCACGCCGCCACGGTCTCGACCGCGCGGATGGGCGGCGGGACACCACCGATCCTGACCGATCGCGGCTGGCTGAGCCTGTGGCACGGCGTCGAGCCGTCGGGCGTGGTCGGCATCTACCGCACATATTGGTCGATCCTCGACAAGGGCGACCCGTCGATCACGATCGCGACCCAGCACGCGCCGCTGCTCGAGGCGAACCCCGCGCTGACCGAACCGCTCAAGGACCAGATGTACGTCGACAATGTCGTCTTCACGACGGGCATTGCGGACGCGGGCGACTTCTACGTGGTGGCGAGCGGCGAGGCGGACCTGGCGTGCCGGATCACCCACATCGCGAAGACTGCGTTCGACCCGCCCGCCTGATGCGGTTCGTGGCGTATTTTGGTGGGGAGCGGACCTTACCTCTCCAAGGCTGACACAAGACTGGTGAAAGCATCTACGTTCGCTTTCTGATGCGAAAGCACCCCGGCAGTAATATCCTGCGTAGTGCCATCCGGCATGACAAGCTGTGCCTTCACTCCGCCGTTACTGAAGAGATCGACCTGTCGCAGAGATTCTTTGCGCTGCTCGTTCGCCCATTTGATCAAGTCATCCAGTGTTTTCACCGTCCGCCCCCCTCCGTTGTCGGCATCATAGCACGGCATGAAATTATGCTTCTAGTGTCCGCAAGTGGGCGGAAGCTGACAGCAATCCAGCGCGCCTGCTCCCTTGAAACCCCGGCGGGAAATCGGCATCGCGTCGGGCATGGCCGCACCCGTCAACATCCTGCATCTCCACTCCTCGTTCGACCTCGGCGGGAAGGAGGCGCGGGCGGTGCGGTTGATGAATGCGTTCGGCGATCGCGCCAAGCATACCATCGTGTCGGGCGTGCCCGATGCGCTGGGCGCGCAGGCGTCGATCGCCAAGGGGATCCGCTACGAGATCGCGCAGAACCCGCCGCCGCTGACGGGCAAGCCGTCGGTCGCGCGCTACGAGGCGATCGCGCAATATATGCGGCGGTTCGACCTGGTGCTGAGCTATAACTGGGGGGCGATCGACGGGGCGATGGCGCGCCGCGCGTTCGGCAAGGGCGCACCGCCGCTGGTCCACCACGAGGACGGGTTCAATGCCGACGAGGCGGGCGGGCTGAAGATCGAGCGCAACATCTATCGCCGGCTCGCGCTGGGTGCGGCACATGCGCTGGCGGTCCCGTCCGAGGTACTCGAGGCGATCGCGCTGAAGACCTGGAAACAGCCGCGCGAGCGGGTGCACCGGATCGTGAACGGCATCGGCACCGCCTATTATGCGCAGAAGCCCGAACCCAAGGCGATCCCGGGGTTCGTGCCGAAGGCGAAGGAGGTCGTCATCGGCGCGCTGGCGGGTCTGCGCGAGGTGAAGGACCTCACCGCACTGGTGCGTGCGGTCGGCGGCGTGTCGGGGCGGGTGCGGCTGGTGATCGTCGGCGAAGGACCCGAACGCGCGCGGATCGCGCAGGCGGCCGCCGCGATGGGGATGGCCGACACGCTCGTCCTGCCGGGATTTCTCGATCGGCCCTATCGTTATATCGGGCATTTCGACATCCTCGCTCTGTCGTCGCGCAGCGAGCAGTTTCCGATTTCGGTGGTCGAGGCGATGGCCGCCGGCCTGCCGATCGCGAGCTATCCGGTCGGCGACGTCGCGCGGATGGTCGCGCCCGAAAACCTGCCGTTCATCACCGAGGCGCCGAGCGAGGTGCGGCTGCGCGATGCGTTGCAGGCGCTGGTCGCGGATCCCGCGCTGCGCGCGTCGATCGGGGCGGCGAATCAGCGGCGCGCGCGGGCCGAATTCGACGAATCGGTGATGATCGCGCGCTACCGTGCGCTGTACGAAGAGGCGCTCGGCAGACCCGGCGCGCTAACCTAGGTCTTAATTTGCTCGCACGCTGCGTCCTTGCGATATAGGGGGCCGTATTTTCCGGGAGAGGTGACGTCGTGTTCAAGGGCCTGAAGCCTATCGTCTATAACGGTCGCGAAGTGTGGCCGCTGGTGGAAGGCGGCAAGGGAGTCGCGGCGACCAACCATGCGTCGGCCGGAGCCTGGGCCGCCGCGGGTGGCATCGGCACGGTTTCTGCCGTGAATGCCGATAGTTACGATCCAGAGGGCAAGATCATCCCGCAGGTCTATGCCGCGCTGACGCGGCGTGACCGGCATGAGGAGCTCGTCCAATATGCGATCGACGGTGCGGTCCAGCAGGTCGAGCGCGCCTATGAGATCGCCGACGGCAAGGGCGCGATCAACATTAACGTGCTGTGGGAAATGGGCGGCGCGCAGCGGATCCTGCACGGCGTGCTCGAGCGGACGCGCGGCAAGGTGGCGGGCGTCACCTGTGGCGCGGGCATGCCCTACAAGCTCAGCGAGATCACCGCGTCCTACGGCGTCAGCTACCTGCCGATCGTCAGTTCGGGGCGGGCGTTCCGTGCGCTGTGGAAGCGCGCCTATTCGAAGGCGGCACAGTGGCTCGCCGCGGTCGTGTACGAGGATCCGTGGCTCGCCGGTGGTCATAACGGCCTGTCGAATGCCGAGGACCCGCTGAAGCCGCAGGATCCCTATCCGCGCGTGAAGGAACTGCGCGACGTAATGCGCGAGGGCGGTATTTCGGACGACGTGCCGATCGTGATGGCGGGCGGCGTCTGGTATCTGCGCGACTGGAACGACTGGATCGACAATCCCGAGCTCGGCACGATCGCGTTCCAGTTCGGCACCCGCCCGCTGCTGACGCGCGAAAGCCCGATCCCGCAGGGGTGGAAGGACGCGCTGACGAAGATCGAGGAAGGCGATGTGCTGCTGCACAAATTCTCGCCGACCGGTTTCTATTCGTCGGCGGTGCGCAACCCGTTCCTGCGCAGCCTCGAGGCGCGGTCCGAGCGCCAGATCGCGTTTTCGACGCAGGAGGCTGGCGACCACATCTTCCAGCTCGACGTCGGCGTGAAGGGCAAGAATTTCTGGGTGACGCGCAACGATCTGCTGCGCGCACGCCAGTGGTTCGGCGAAGGCTTTACGGACGCGCTCAAGACCCCGGACAACACGCTGGTCTTCGTCGGTCCGGAAGAAAAGGGCATGATCCGCAAGGATCAGGCGGATTGCATGGGCTGTCTGTCGCAATGCTCCTTCTCGAGCTGGGCGGACACCGAGACCAACTCGACGGGGCGGCTCGCCGACCCGCGCAGCTTCTGCATCCAGAAGACGCTGCAGGATATCGCGCATGGCGGCGACATCGACCAGAACCTGATGTTCGCCGGCCATGCGGCGTATAACTTCAAGAAGGACCCGTTTTATTCCAACGGGTTCGTGCCGAGCGTCGGGCAGCTCGTCGATCGGATCCTGACCGGCGACTGAGCCGGTCAGGGTAGGGGGGCAAAGGCATGACGCTGCATGCGTGGACGGTGTTCCTGGTCGCGGTGATCCTGTTGTGCGGGACACCGGGGCCGAACATGCTGCACGTCATGACGCGCAGCATGACCTTCGGCGCGCGGCGCAGCCTGGCGGCGATGGCGGGGTGCCTGACCGCGCTGGTTCTCGTCCTCGCGGCATCGGCGGCGGGGGTCGCGGCTTTGCTGACCGCCTGGCCGCGCGTGTTTGATGCGCTGCGTTATGCCGGCGTCGCCTATCTGATCGTGCTGGGGATCAAGGCGTGGCGCGGTGCCGGCGGGCCGGTCGATCTGGGCGCGGACACGCTGCCGCGCACGATGTCCGCCGCACGGCTGTTCCGCGGCGGGTTCGTGATCGGCATCAGCAATCCCAAGCTGCTGCTGTTTGCAGCCGCCTTCCTGCCGCAGTTCGTCAACCGCGCCGCGCCGCAGGGCCCGCAGTTCGCGATCCTCGTCGTCACCTTCGCAGTGGTCGAAAGCCTCTGGTATGCGGTCTATGCGATGAGCGGGCGGACGCTCGCGCGGCATCTGACGCGACCGGCATTGCGGCGCGCCTTCGACCGCGCGACGGGGGCGGTGTTCGTCGGCTTCGGGCTCGCACTGCTCGGAACACGCGTCTGACGCGGCGGCCGAGGTTGCCGATCGGCAGGATAGCGCGCATACCGGACGCATTGCGGCGCTTCATTCGGGCAAGCCACGACTGAGAGACGTATCGCGCTCCCGCTCCCTGCCGGGATTATCAGATGACCACCACGCCCAGCGCCGATGTTGCGCCCATTTCGCGTGCGATGAACGTGCGCGTCACCGAGGCCCAGGCCGTCGCGATGTGCGCCAAGCACAAGGCCGAGATCAGCGCGATCGAATCGCTGCCGTCGGGCGGAACACGGATCGTCCTGATGAACATTGCGGATGCCGCGACCGTCGCCAAGGCGTTCGGGTCGAAGGTCCTGACGGGCACCGTTCAGCGGACCGGCTGGATCCGCGCACGGTGACTTGAGGGGCGACGCGCGGACCTTCAGGCCCGCGCGCGCCAGACGTTTCAGTCGGCGACCGTGCCGACCACCGCGCCGCCGGCACCACCGACCGCTGCGCCCTTTTCGACGCTACCGCCCGTCGCCGCGGCGACACCCGCACCGCCGGCTGCACCAATGCCTGCGCCCTTGAGCGTCGAACAGGCGCTCATCGACACGGCGGACGCGATCAGCAGCGCGGAAACAGCAATCTTCTTCATGGGATACTCCTTTTTCTCTCCGGGGGTATCCAACAAATGCCGCACTGCGGAATCAGTTCCGGGCACGGGAAAGGGGACGGGGAGCGGCCGTCAGGCCCAGCCTTCGAGCACCTGATCGGGCGGACGGTGGCCATCGGCCCACATCCGGATGTTCTGGATTACCTTCTCGCCGGTCGCGATCCGCCCCTCGAACGTCGCCGATCCCATGTGCGGGAGCATCACGACGTTATCGAGCGCGAGCAGTCGCGGATCGATCTGCGGCTCGTGGCGCCAGACATCGAGCCCGGCACCGGCGAGCCGGCCCGCCTCGAGCGCGTCGACCAGTGCGGTCTCGTCGACCACCCCGCCGCGCGAGGCGTTGATGAGGAAGACGTGCGGGCGCATCAGCGCGATCCGCCGCGCGTCGATCATGTCCCGGCTGTCGGCGTTGAGCGGGGTGTGGATCGTCACGATGTCGACCGCGCCGAGCAGGTCGTCGAGCGAGGCGTGCCACGTCGCCCCGAGCGCCTGTTCGAGTGCGACGGGCAGGCGGCGGCGATTGTGATAGTGGATCGAGAGGCCGAATGCGGCGGCGCGGCGCGCGACCGCCTGTCCGATCCGGCCCATCCCGACGATGCCGAGTGCCTTGCCGCCGATCCGGTGGCCGAGCATCCCGCCGGGGCTCCAGCCGGTCCATGCGCCGGACCGCACGAGCTTCTCGCCCTCCGCCAACCGCCGCGGCACCGACAGGATCAGCGCCATCGTCATGTCCGCAGTGTCTTCGGTCAGCACCCCCGGCGTGTTGGTGACGATGATCCCGCGCGCCCGCGCCGCCTTCAGGTCGATATGGTTCACGCCCGCGCCATAATTGGCGATCAGGCGAAGGCGATCGCCCGCACCCGCGATCAGCGCGGCGTCGATATCGTCGGTGACGGTCGGGACCAGCACGTCGCAATCGGCCATCGCCGCGGCCAGCTGATCGCGGCTGAGCTTGGCATCGCCGTGGTTGTTGGTCGTGTCGAACAGCGCCGCCATACGGTCCATGACCGCATCGGCAAGTTCGCGCGTGACGACCACCTTGGGGTTGGGGCAGCGCCGGGTGTCGGGCCAGCTATCGGGGCGTGGATCGGGCATGACTGTGGCTTGGCGAACGTCATCCACGGCGTCAACGATGGAGCGGCAAAACCGCGCTGCGATCCGTGGAACGGCGGCGCGCGCGCTTAGCAGTTGAAACCGCCGCCGCGGTGGCGATAGAGCTTGGCCGGACACGAACCGCGTCGGCAACAGGACATCAGCATGCGCATTCTCGCCTTCGGGCTCGCCGCCCTCGTCACGGCGGCGCTGGGCACCGAGCCTGCCGCCGCCGCGGATCCGGTGCGCAAGCT
>NZ_JPJC01000242.1:66461-69760 GCF_000733135.1 Sphingomonas sp. FUKUSWIS1 | reverse complement strand
GGGCGCGCGCGGTTGCGGACCGGTCCGGCCCGCGCCTATCCCGCCAGCTGGCTGTATCAGCGTGCCGACCTGCCTGTGCGCGTGATCGCGATCCACAAGGAATGGCGCAAGATCGCCGATCCGGACGGCACCGAAGGCTGGATGCAGGCCAATCTGATGAGCAGCACGCGCACCGCGATCGTGCGCGGCACGACCCCGATCGCGATCCTCGACCGCCCGAGCGAAAGCGGACGCCTGCAATGGCGCGCGGCCCCCGGCGTCGTCGGTCGGCTGAGCCAGTGCGGCAATGGCTGGTGCAAGATGGACATCAAGGGGCAGGCCGGTTTCGTGCGCGTCGACGCGCTGTGGGGAATCGATGCGGACGAAGCGCTGCCCTGAGTGATGACGGGGCATCGCACCCGGATCGCGTCATGCGGATAGAGCGCGACCATCTGACGCGCGATGCGGTCGTCGATCTGGTCGCGCTGCACCAGCGCGCCGCGCACGCCAATTCGCCGCCGGGCTGTGTCTTTGCCCTCGACCTCGTCGGGCTCCGCGATCCGTCGGTAGTTGTGTGGTCCGCCTGGGACGGGACGGGGGACGAATCGGCGCTGCTCGGGATCGTCGCGGTGAAGTCGCTCGACGCGGGGCATTGCGAGCTGAAATCGATGCGGACGCATCCCGATCATGTGCGCCGCGGGGTCGGGGCGGCGCTGCTCGATCATGCGACCCGCCATGCCAGAGACATGGGCGCGACCCGGATCAGCCTCGAGACCGGGAGCAACGCCGCCTATGCCGCGGCGCGCGCGCTGTACGAACGCGCGGGCTTTGTCCGCTGTAAGCGGTTCGGGTCCTATCCGCCCTCGCGGTTCAGCCGATATTACACGCTGGATCTCTGACGGCGGCAGCGCTGGCCGGGATCGGGTTGCGCGCACCGGCTTGACGGCGCGGGACGTGCCCGGCACGCGCGGCGGATGATCGACGCCATGCCCGTGCCGAGCCCGACGATCGCCGCGGCGGCGCTGGGCGTGCTCGGTGCGATCGTCGGCAGCTTCATCGCCGCGCTGGTGATTCGCTGGCCGCAGGACCGGTCGGTCGTTCGCGGGCGGTCGGCGTGCGATGCGTGCGGGCGCACGCTGACCGCGATCGATCTCGTCCCACTGGTCAGTGCGCTGCTGCTGCGGGGGCGGTGTCGGTCTTGCGGTGCGCAGATCGATCCGTTGCACTGGCGGATCGAGGCGTGCGGGCTGGCGATCGGTATCGCCGCGGGGCTCGTCGCGCCGGGGCAGGCTGCCTTGTGGGGTGCGGTCTTCGGCTGGCTGTTGCTGGCACTCGCCGCGCTCGACCTCGTCGCCTTCTGGCTGCCCGACCGTCTGACCCTCTTGCTCGCGCTCGGCGGTGCGGCGGGCGGTGTTGCCGGACTGGCGCCCGGGGGACTTGACCGTCTGATCGGCGGGGTCGCGGGGTTCGCCCTGCTCTGGACGATCGCGGCAGGTTATCGCCGGATCCGCGGACATGACGGGATGGGCGGCGGCGATCCCAAGCTGTTCGGTGCGATCGGGCTGTGGCTCGGCTGGCAGATGCTGCCCGCCGTGTTGCTGATCGCCAGCATGGTCGGGCTGGGCGCGGTGCTGACGATGCGCGTCGGCGGCAAACCCGTGACCGGGCAGACCGCGATGCCGTTCGGCGCATTGCTGGCGATCGCGGCTTATCCGGCCTGGCTCTTCATGATAGCGTCGGGCGGATGATGCTATTGCTTATCGCTGCGGCCGTGCAGGCCGCCACGCCCGCCAAGACGGTGCCCGGCGACACCACCAAGGCTCCCGCGACGCTCGGTCCGATCGGCAAGCAGGCGATGCCCGCACGGGGATGCGCGGCGTATCTCTGGTCGACGGGCGACCGCGCGCTGGTGGCGATGGCGACCGCCGATTCGGCCCGGTTGCGTCTGGCGGTCGACGGCAAGCCGGTCGATTATGCGCGAGTCGACGAGGCCGGCCCGGGTGGCTACGGCTTTGCCGGGGTCACGACCTATCGCGGTGGAGATCTGACCGTCGCACTCGACATGACGATCGTCACGCGCGAGGATCTGGCGTCAGGCGCGATGGTGCCCAATGCGACGCTACGGCTTGAGCGGCCGGGCCGCGACACCATCGTCCTTCCGGTGGCCGGTATGATCGGCTGCGTGTGAATCGCCGGATGACGGAAACCAACCCAAGTTTCGTGCGTTGCGAGGGATTAACGGGGATGAATCGAACGCGGTCGCCCTTCGAAAGGGGATCGTGTTTCCTGTGACGAGTTCGACAAGACGGCACTATTGGCTCGCGATCGCTCTGGCGGCGAGTGTGGCCGCTCCCGGCGAAGCCCAGCTCGCAAAGCCCGGTACCGCGCCCGCAAAGGGACCCGACGCACCCACGGCCGAGCAGCGATCCGACACAGGTGTCGCCGATCCCAAGGGCAACGCCCCGATCGTCCCCGACGCGGAATTCAACCAGGCGCTGCCGCCGCTTTCGAACGACATCAACGCACCGCTCGAGCCGATGGCGAGCGAGACGGCGCCCGTGACCCCCGCGACGGATGTGACCCCCGCGACGACCGCGTCGGGCGCCGTCTTGCCCCCCACCGGTCCCGAAGATCCGCAGCTGGTCGTGCCGCTTCCCGCGCTCGCGAGCTACGACACGGCACCACTGGCGACTGCTGCGGACATCAAGGACAAGGATGCGCCCGAGATCCGTTACGACGCGGAGATTAAGGGTCTGGCCGATGCCGGCGACGGGCTCGAGGCGCGCTACAAGGCCCTGTCCGCGCTGAAGGGCGGCGGCAAGGCGGCGAACACGACGCAGGTTTCGGCGCGCGCGAAGGAAGACGAGGCGCTGGTCGTCCGGCTGCTGAAGTCGCTCGGCTATTATGACGCGACCGCAGTCTCGACGATCGAAACCGTGCCCGAAAAGCCCGGGCGGCTGAAGGCAATCGTCAGCGCGCAGCCGGGACGGCTCTACACGCTCGGCTCGATCGACGTGAAGACCGCGCAGACCATTCCGCCGGATCTGGTGCGCAGCCAGTTGCCGTTGAAGGTCGGCGATCCGATCCAGGCGGACCGGATCCAGGGGGCGGAGGCCAATGTCTCGCTGATGTTGCCGCAGATGGGCTATCCGTTCGTCAAGGTCGGCGAGCGCGACATCCTGCTCGACGACGAGGCGCAGGTCCCGACCGGTGCCTATACGCTGCCCGTGGATACGGGGCCGCGCGCCTCGTTCGGGCAGTTGCGCACCGAAGGCGACGCGGTGTTCGACATCGAGCATCTGAACGTCTTTCCGCGGTTC
>NZ_JPJC01000242.1:56705-66389 GCF_000733135.1 Sphingomonas sp. FUKUSWIS1 | reverse complement strand
GGGGCAGCTCTACGACAACCGTATGACCGACGACCTGCGCGACGCGCTGGTCGCGACGAGCCTGTTCCAGAGCGTCTCGGTGGTGCCGCAGCGGACCGGCCGCACCAACCCCGACGGCACCGAGCAGGTCGACCTGCTGGTCCGGCAGGAAAAGGGCCCGGCGCGCACGCTGGGCGGCAATGTCGGCTTCTCGACCGGGCAGGGCTTCCGCGCCGAGGGGACCTGGCAGCATCGCAACCTCTTCCCCTATGAGGGTGGCCTGCTCGCGTCGGTGATCGCGGGGACGCAGGAACAGGGGCTTGCGGGCACGTTCCGGCGCGCTAATGCCGGGCGTCGCGACCGCACCTTCAGCCTGACGGCGGGGGCCAATCATTCGAACTACGACGCCTATGAGGCGTTCACGACGAGCGTCGGCATCCGCTGGAGCTATGATTCGACGCCGATCTGGCAGAAGCCGATCACCTATTACTACGGCGGCGAGCTCGTCGGCACGAACGAGAGCGTCTATGACTTCGCGCAGGGGCGAAACGTCCGGCGCACCTACGGCATCGTCGCGCTGCCCGGGCAGCTGTTGTTCGACCGCTCCGACAGCCTGCTGAACCCGACCAAGGGCTTCCGCCTGCGTTTGAACGCCAGCCCCGAAACATCGGTGCAGGGCTCGGTCAAACCCTATGTCCGCGCGATGGTCGAGGGGACCTTCTACTATCCCGTGTCGAGCAGCATCGTGATCGCCGGCCGCGCCAAGGCGGGAACGATCCAGGGCGTCGCGCGCGACGATCTGGCACCCTCGCGGCGCTATTATGGCGGCGGCGGCGGATCGGTCCGCGGCTATGGCTATCAACGCCTCGGACCGTTTGATCCCAATGGCGATCCGGTTGGTGGCCGCTCGCTCAACGAGTTCGCGCTCGAGGCGCGCTACCGGTTCGGTGATTTCGGCATCGTGCCGTTCATCGACGCGGGCAACAGCTATGAGAGCAGCACGCCGAACCTGTCGAGCCTGCGCTACGGCGCGGGTATCGGCGGTCGCTTCTACACCAGCTTCGGTCCGATGCGCATCGACGTCGCGACGCCGCTGAACCCACGCGAGGGCGACGGCAAGGTCGCGCTCTACATCTCGATCGGGCAGGCATTCTGATGGCCGAAAACGGCGCACCCCCTGCCGACCAGGGACCTATCTATCAGGCTGACGACAACGTCGTCGCCCAACGGCCGCTGTGGCAGCGGATCCTCAAGGGGATCGTGATCCTGATCGTGGCGCTGATCGCACTTGTGCTGATCGTGCTGTTCGGGATCAACACCGATCCCGGTCGCCGCCTCGTCGCGGATCAGATCGGTGGCTATACGACCGCGTCCGGTCTCAACATCAAGGTCGGCCGGATCGACGGATCCATCTACGGCGCGATGACGCTCAGCGACGTCCGCGTGTCGGACCCGACCGGCGTGTTCCTCACCAGCCCGAAGCTGCGCGTCGACTGGCGCCCGTTCGCCTTTGCCAGCAACCATGTCGACGTCCGGTCGCTGACCACGCCGCTCGTCACGCTGCAACGGCGTCCGGTGCTCAAGGCGACCCCGACCGATCCCAACGCGCCGCTGCTGCCCGATCTCGATATCGACGTGAACCGGCTGGTGATCGACCGGTTCGTGATCGGCAAGCCGGTGACGGGCCAGACGCATATCCTCAAGATCGACGGTGCGGTCCATATCGCCGACAAGCGTGCACAGCTGACGACCAACGCTGCCGCGCTGACCGGCCCCGGCATTGCCGGCGGTGACAGCCTCATTCTCAAGCTCGATGCGGTGCCCGAACAGAACAAGCTCGACGTCAACGTCAAGCTGACCGCGCCCGTTGGCGGCGTGGTCGCGACGATGGGGTCGCTCAAGGCACCGCTGACCGCAACGGTGGATGGACGCGGAAGCTGGGCCGCCTGGCGCGGCCGTGCGGTCGCGACGCTGGGCGGCGGCGAGCTCGCCAATCTCGACCTGACCGCGAAGAACGGTCATATCGAGGTGCGCGGCGCGACCCGCCCCGGCCTCTATCTCGAAGGACCGGTCGAGCGCCTGACCGCGCCACAGCTCGACGTGTCGATCGACACGACGCTGAACGACCGCAAGGCCGACACGCGCATGACGCTGAAGTCGGACGCGCTCGCGGTCGATGCCGGCGGCCTGATCGATCTCGCCAACAGCCGGTTCGCCAATTTCGCGGTCAATGCCAAGCTTCTGACCCCGGGGGCGATCCTGCCCAATCTGCGCGGTCGCGATGTCACCGCGCGCGTCGTCCTCGACGGGGCGTTCGCGACTCCGACGGTCGACTACAAGGTCCGGGCGGCAACGATCGCCTTTGGCGAAATGGGTGTCGAGAACCTCTATGCCGAGGGTCTTGCGCGCGTGAATGCCGACCGCATCCTCCTGCCGATCAAGGCCCGCGCGCGTCGCGTGACCGGGCTCAATGCGGCGGTTGGCGGTCTTGCGACCAACGTCGCGATCGACGGGGACTTCGCGATCTCCGGCGTCAACGTCCTGTCGGACAATCTCAAGATCCGTTCGGACAAGATCGACGCGACCGCGGTCGTCGTCGCGAACATGTCGACCGGACGCTACACCGGCGCGCTCAAGGGGCGGGTCAACAACTACCGCGTCGACGGGATCGGCATCGTCAACCTGACGACTGATGCGAAGCTAGTGCCGGGCCCCAATGGCGGGTTCGGCATCACCGGTCGCGTCGTCGCGCAGACCGCACAGATCTTCAACGAGGGCGCGCGTAGCTTCCTCGGCGGCAACGCGATCGTCCGGTCGGATATCGGGTACAGTCCCGAGGGGATCGTGACCTTCCGCAACCTCCGCATGAACGCGCCGCAATTCCGCGTGACGCGCGGCGAGGGGCGGTTCGATCCGGCCACCGGCGCGGTGCTCGTCAACGCCGATGCCTATTCGACCGTCTACGGGCCGCTGTCGGCGCGGGTCACGGGCAGCGCGACCGCGCCGGTCGTCGTCCTGCGTGCACCGCGGCCGGGCGTCGGCGTCGGGCTGGTCAATCTCCAGGCGCGGGTCGTCGGGCGCAACGGCGCCTATGCCGTCGTCGCGAGCGGCGGCACCGATTACGGCCCCTTCACCGCCGATGTGCTCGTAACGCCGGGCACCCAGCTTGCGGTCGACGTGCGCCGTGCGGTCTTCGCGGGCATCGTTGCACGCGGCCGGATCGTGCAGAGTGCGGCGGGGCCGTTCGCCGGTGCGCTGCAGTTCGCGGGGCAGGGACTGACGGGCAATGTCCGTCTCGCGAACCAGGGCGGGTATCAGCGCGCCGATGTCGCCGCGCGGGCCTATGGCGCAAAGATTCCGGGCATGGTCGATTTCACGATCGGCCGCGCGATCGTCGATGCCAGCGCCGTGCTGTATCCCAAGGCGCCCGAAGTGATCGCCGACGTCCAGATCGCCGACATGCGCTACGGCGAGGTCGTGTTGTCCGCCGCGCGCGCAAAGGTGAATTACGTCGGTGGCAAGGGCACCGCCCAGGCACTGGCGACGGGGTCGAGCGGCGTACCATTCCGCCTCGCGATGAATGCGAAGCTGAGCCCCGAGAACTATCTCGTTGCGCTCAAGGGCCAGGCGAACGGAATCGACTTCCGCACTGCCAATCCCGCGCGGATCCAGGCGACGCAGGGCGTCTATCGCCTTTCGCCGACCCGGATCGACTTTGGTCAGGGGACCGCGGCCGGCGCAGCGCGTCTTGCCGGCAGCTATGGCCGCGGGTTGAACGCACAAGCGCGGCTCGACAAGCTCGACCTGTCGGTGCTGAGCGCGCTGATGCCGAACCTCGGGATCGGCGGCACCGCGACGGGCAGCCTCGACTTCGCCCAGGCCAACAGCACTGCGGTGCCGACGGCGAACGTCCGTGCGACGGTGAGCAACTTCACCCGCACGGGGATCGCGGCGGTGTCCGATGCGGTCGACATCGTGTTCGCCGGCACGCTCAATGCCGATGGCGGGACCGGCCGCGCGCTGGTCCGGCGCGGGACGACGGTGGTGGGGCGCATGGTCGCCAATCTCCGGCCGCTGGGCGCTGGCGCGTCCTGGTCGGAACGACTGATGGCGGCACCGCTGTCGGGTGGCATCCGGTATAACGGGCCATCGGCAGTGCTGTTCAGCCTGGCCGCGCTGCCCAACCAGCAGCTGTCCGGGCCGATCGCGATCGCGGCGGACTTCTCCGGGCGCGTTCAGGCGCCGCGTCTGAACGGCATCGTACGGGCCGATTCGCTGACCTATGACAATGAGGTCTACGGCACGCGCCTGTCGCAGATGGCGATCAATGCGCGGTTCAACAACGACCGGCTTGAACTGACGCAGCTGCGGGCCCGTGCCGGCAATGGCAGTGTACAGGCCCAGGGCAGCGTCGGGCTTGCCGCGGACAGCGGCTTCCCGATCGATCTGCGCGCGACCCTCGACAATGCACAGCTTGCCAAGAGCGACGCGCTCAGTGCGACGACGACCGGGTCGGTGCGGTTCACCTATGGCCGCGATGGCGGACTGCTCAAGGGTGACCTGCAGATCCCGGAGGCGCGCTACGAGATCATCCGCCAGGGTCAGGCGGAGGTGGCCGAGCTGACCGGTATCCGCCGCAAGAGCGAGATCCGGCCGGCGCTGCCGACCGATCGTCCGGCGCGGCCCGCTCCGCCGAGCCTGATCAAGCTCGACCTCCGGGTGCGGGCGCCGAACCAGCTGTTCGTGTCCGGCATGGGTCTCGAATCGGAATGGGAGATGGACATGCGGATCACCGGCACGTCGACCGCGCCGGTCGTCACCGGTGGGCTCGACATCGTCCGCGGGACCTATTCGTTCGCGGGCAAGCGATTCGAGGTCAATCGCGGCACGATCCGCTTCCGCGGCGGGGCGCTGACCGATCCGGACATCAACATCCAGGCGACGACGACCACGAACAATATCACCGTCGTCATCAACGTCACGGGCACCGGTCAGCGCCCGCAGATCGCCTTCACCTCGACCCCGGCGCTGCCGCAGGACGAGGTGCTGAGCCGGCTGTTGTTCGGCACCAACCCCGAGAATCTCTCGGCGACCGAGGCGATCCAGCTGGCGTCCGCGCTCAATTCATTGCGCGGATCGGGTGGCGGTCTGAATCCGCTCGGCAAGCTGCGTTCGGCGACCGGCTTCGATCGTCTCCGCGTCCTTGGCGCAGACGAGGCCAGCGGGCGTGGCACCAGCCTTGCGGCAGGCAAATACCTAACCGACAACATCTATGTGGAGATCGTGACCGACGCGAAGGGCTTCACCTCGACCCAGCTGGAGATTGCCCTGACCAAGGCGCTCAGCCTGCTCTCGTCGGCCGGTGCGCAGGGCGGGACCAACGCCAGCGTGAAATACTCCAAGGACTATTGATCACCTCATCCCGTGGCGGCGCGAATCACGCCCGCCACGGGATCTCGCTTGATCGGTGATTTCCGCTTGCGGTCAGGCTCGCGCGTCCATTGACGTCGCGTGTGCGGGCACGGCGATGTTGCGCGAAGGCCTGAGCCGTTCGCGAGACGATGCCGGGTGCCCGGGCTTTCCGCCGGCGATGTGGTGGTCCGTTCGGACTGATGACAGGAATGACGGCTGTCGCTGATGCATGACCCGATACGGTCTTGCAGGGCGGCTCTACGCCTGTGCCACGTGGCGGTCAGCGCACGGGGCAATGCCGTTCGCGGCGGGCCGGGGGGGGCAGGCCGGTCTGGATCTTAAACTACTATAGTTGAACGTCGTCAAATTGGCCCGGTGCCGATGGAAGCCGAACCACGAAACCGCGGATCTTTCCAAAAACGCCGGGCCGGCACCTGTTTACCAGGGGCGCATCGAGTCGCCATAGACGAGCGAAAGAATGAACTTCAGCACTTTTTTCTCCCTTATTCACGCCGTTTCGGACGCTTGATAAAGTTAATCAGGCGTTAATTGAAACACAACATGGTTTATTGATCGTTAACCATGTTTACGTGTCGTAATGGGAGGCTTAACGCTATCTTCAGTATCGGCAGCTAGCGTTTCGGAGATGAATGACCGGTCGCATCTTCCTTCCGACTGCCGTTGCGACGTGCGTGAGTGCGGGTATGCGTCGACGGGGCGGTCCTATGACTGACGTCCCGGAGCACGTGACTGTGCCTTGCCTTCCGGTCGCTTATCATGGCTGGCAGTTCGTCATCCTGGCGGAAGTGGCGAATTTCGCGATGCTTCGCCGGCATGTCGGGCGGGGCCGTGCAGACACGCTGGTCGGCGACATCGCGATCCGGATCGCAGCCTTGCTGCCACAGTCGCGCACCGAAATCGCCGCCCGCGACCTGATCGACATAGCGCTGCTGGGGGATCAGCAGAGCGATCTCGATCTGGCGCTCGACCAGATCGCGCACGCCTTCACCACGCCGTTCGACATCGATGGCGAGCTCTATCATGTCGACCTGACGCTGGGCGGCGCGTCGGTCCGTGCGCCACAGCACGACGAGGTTCGCCTGGTCGAGGAAGCCGAGCTCGCGCTTGCCGATGCTCGGGTCGAGCGCGGACCGATCGCGCGCGACGCATCGGCGGCCAGCGCGTCGCTCGACCGGCTGATGCTGGCGCGCGAGTTGCACAAGGCGATCGGCGGCGACCAGCTGTTCCTTCAATATCAACCCAAGGTCCATCTGCGTCGGCAGGAGATCGTCAGTGTCGAGGCGCTGGTCCGCTGGCGCCATCCGCAGCGCGGCCTCGTGTTGCCGAGCGACTTCATCCCGATCGCGGAGGAGAGCCGCGACATCGTTGCGCTCACGCTATGGACGATCGAGCAGGTGATCGGCGACCAGCGGATCCTGGCGGCGCATGGTCATGAACTGCCGATCTTCATCAATATCGCCGGCGTCTTGCTCGCCGATGCGCGATTCGTGCGGCAGGCGTGCGAGATGATCACGTCGAGCGGCGCGCGTCTGGGCTTCGAGATCACCGAGACGTCGGTGATTCGCGATCCGGAAAGCGCGATCCGGAATTTGCAGATCTTCGCGGATATCGGCATCGTGATCGCGATCGACGATTATGGTGCCGGCCTGTCGTCGCTCGCCTATCTCAAGCAGCTTCCCGCCAGCGAGCTCAAGATCGACAAGCTCTTCGTCACGCAACTCACCAGTTCGAACCGCGATCCGCTGATCGTCCGGTCGACCATTGATCTGGCGCATGCGCTCGAGATGGAAGTTGTGGCAGAAGGGGTTGAAACCCCGGCAGCAATGGCATTGCTGTCGGTCATGGGGTGCGACATGGTGCAGGGATTCCTGATCAGCCGCCCGATCGGGCTCGATGCGCTGCTCCCGTTCCTGGCGGAGGAACGTCACCTCGCAATCGCGCAGGATGTGCGGTCGCCTTTCACGCGGGTGGCGGCCTTTCGGAAGAGCGGCTGAATGCACAGGTCGATCCGATCGCGTGTGATCGCTTGCAGCCTGGCGGTGGGCGTGATGTTGGCAGCGCCCTTTCTGACGGCTGCGGCCCCGGTCGTGAAAGTGTCCGCCGCGACATCGGCGGTACGGTTCGACGCCGCGATCGCCGACGCGAAGTCGGCGATGCAGGTCGATCCTTCCGTGGCAATCCGTAAGGCAAAGGCAGCCGAGACGATCGCCCAAGGCATCAATGATCCGGTCCGGAAGGAGAACGCGCTCGCCACCGCCTGGTGGTTGCAGGGTGAGGCATTGATCCGGGTCAGCGACCCGGATCATGCCGAACTGCTCATCGCGCGGTCGCTGGCGATCGTTCAGCGGCGCGACCCCAATTCGAACCTGCACGCCAACGTCCTGCTGTCGCGGGGCGGGGTGCATGCGGCGCGCGGGCAGGTCGCCGCGTCGCTGGCCGACTACCAGAACGCGCACAACATCTTCCGCGCGCTTTCGGATAGTCGCAACCGCGCAAAGGCGCTGATGTTGATTGCGGCGCTCTATGGCGACGGCAATGATGCCGAGTCGGCGCTGAAGTATCTGGGCCAAGCACTGGACACTTATGACGGCGATCCTGGTCTGCTAGTTTCAATCTATAATAACAGGGGGTCGTATCTGCAGGATCTTGGCCGTTACGATCAGTCCGCGGCGCAGTACGGCAACGCCCTGCGGCTCGCGGGGCAGATGAAAAGCCCGCTTTTGCAATCCCGTATCCAGGGAAATATTGCTAGGACGCTTCTCAAGGCTGGTAAGATCGCTGCGGCAGCGAAGGCCGTCGCGTCGAGCCAGCGCCTTACCCTGCGATCAGAAGCTGCGGTGTGGCGCGTTCAGCTCCTGCCGATCGCCGCCGAAGTTGCGTTAAAGCAGGGCAATCTGCAGCGCGCGTTGGCGCTGATTTCGGAACGTTTTGCGGGCGTCGATGTCGAAAAAACCAGCTTGTCGTTTAGGGAAGCGCACCAGACAGCTTATGTAATCTACAAAGCGCTCGACCGCCCTGCAGACGCACTCGTCCATCTCGAGGCGCAGAAGCGTCTGGATGATCAGGCGACCAAGCTTGCTACCAATATGAGCACGGCTTTGCTGGCGGCACGATTCGACTTTGCGAATCAGGAACTGAAGATTTCGAAGCTGCGCGCCAACGACCTCGAGCGCAGCGTGCGGTACGAGAAGGATCGGGCGAAGACACAGCGGCTGATGTTCATCGGCGCGATCGCCGCAGTTTCGATCATCATTGGCATGCTCGCGATCGGCCTGGTGACGATCCGTCGCAGTCGCGACAAGGTCCGGGCGGCGAATGACGATCTCGCGATCACCAATGCCGCGCTTGGCAAGGCACTCGCGGCGAAGACCGAATTCCTTGCCACGACGAGCCACGAGATCCGCACGCCGCTGAACGGGATATTGGGCATGACCGAGGTGATGCTCGCGGACCCCGGCCTGGCGCCCGATGTGCGCGATCGCCTCGGCATCGTGCGCGGCGCGGGGGCGACGATGCGCGCGCTGGTCGACGACATTCTCGACATCGCCAAGATGGAAACCGGCAACCTGACGATCGAGTTCGCGCCGTTCGATCTGTGCGCCACGGTGACCGATGCTGCGCAGATGTGGGAGGAGCAGGCCCGGTCGAAGGGGCTGTCGTTCACGCTCGACATGGCCGACTGCCCCGCCCGGATCATGGGCGACGCCGCGCGAGTGCGGCAGATCGTGTTCAACCTGTTGTCGAATGCGCTGAAGTTCACCCGCGAGGGCGCGGTGACGGTGGCGTTGCGGACCGGTGAAGACCGGCTGTGGCTCGACGTATCCGATTCGGGCATCGGCATTCCGGCGAACAAGCTCGACGAGATCTTCGAATCCTTCCGCCAGGCGGATGCCGGAACGACGCGGCAGTTTGGCGGCACCGGGCTCGGCCTGTCGATCTGTCGCAACCTCGCGCGCGCGATGAATGGCGACGTCACGGTCACCAGCCGCGAAGGGCAGGGCGCCACGTTCACGCTCAGCCTGCCGCTGGTCCATGCGGAGGCGATCGCGCTCGGCGACCTGGGGGCCGATCAGGGAACCGGCGCGGCGACGTTGATCATCGACCGCAATCCCATCATGCGCAGCATGTTCCGGACGCTGGTGACACCGCATTGCGACATCGTCCTGACCGCCGCCTCGATCGACGAGGCTGTCACACTGCTGGCGCAGACGGTCGTCGCGAACATCGTGATCGACGATGCGACGTTGCGCGCCGGTGGAGATCCGGGGCCGG
>NZ_JPJC01000242.1:29997-56586 GCF_000733135.1 Sphingomonas sp. FUKUSWIS1 | reverse complement strand
TGTTGTGGCCCGCCGATCGGCTCGACGATCCGGCATTGCTCACGACTGCCATTACACGCATCGTTGCGAAGCCTGTATCGGGTGCGGATCTGGTCGAAGCGATCTTCGCGTCGCCGGTAGTTAAAAACAACGCAATTCCCGATCTTGTCTCGCGGGCGGCTTGATGCGTAAACGCCTAGCAATGACGGACAGTGCGCCTCTCCCGGTCGACCCGTCACGGAGGATATGTTGAACATATTGTTCATCGAGGACGATCGGATGAACCGCCGCGTGGTGGGCGACATGCTCGACGTGGCCGGCGCGACGATGGTCGAGGCGGAAAGCGCCGAGCGTGGCCTCGAAATCCTCGACGAGCAGGATTTCGAGATGGTGCTGGTCGACCTGCGCATGCCGGGCATGGACGGGATCACCGCGATCCGCCACATCCGCGCGCGGTCCGACGCCAAGGGCATGGTCCCGATCATCGTCGTGACCGCGGACGTCGCCCCCGACCTTCGCCAGCGCTGTCTTTCCGCGGGCGCCGACGATGTGATCTTCAAGCCGGTCGCGATGGATTCGCTGTTCGACGCGATCGGCCGGATCCTCGCGCGTGAGGCACAGGGCGACGGGCTGATCGGCTGATCGCAGGCCGGTCATACGGCCGCTAGAGCGTCTTTTCGTAGACCTGGTAGACCTTGTTCATGCGGCTCTCGATCGTCTCGGCGATCGAGCGCATCCCCTGATTGTCGTCGAGGATCCAGCCGATCTCGGCGCGGGTCGCGCCGTAATCCTGCGAGGCGGAACGCCGGATATATTCGATCATCATGAAGGCGAGCTGGCTTGCCATGCGTGACGACTGCAGCTCCCGGACGACTCCCATCAGCGGCACGCGGACCGTCTTCACCTTTGGTTTGCGCAGCCACAGCAACAGCTTGGCCCAGCCAAACGGCAGGAGCGACCCGCGCAGCGGTTTGATCGCCTCGTTCAGGTCGGGCAGCGTGATCATGAACGCGACGGGCTTGCCGTCGACCTCGGCGATCCGGATCAGGTCGTTGAAGACGATCGGCTTGAGCTTGACCCCGACATCCTTGATCTCGGGCGGCGTCAGGGGCACGAACCCCCAGTTGCTCGACCAGGCATCGTTGAGGATGGCTAGGATGATCGCGGCCTCGTCCTCGAACCGCGACTTGTCGACCTCGCGGATGACGATCCGCGGATTCTTCTCGCCCGACTTGATGATCCGCTGGACGATCGGCGGGAATTGCCGCGTGACGTCGACCTCATAGGTCATCAGCCGCTTGACCGGGACCTGGCCCGACCGCTCGACCCAGTCACGATATTCGGGGCGTGCATGCCCCATCATGATCGTCGGCGCGTGATCATAGCCCTCGACGAGGAGACCGGGCTCCTCCCAGATCGACATGCTGATCGGGCCGAGCATCCGCGCCATGCCCTGTGCGCGCAGCCAATCCTCGGCGGCGGCGAGCAAAGCCTGGAACACCGGCTCGCTCTCCGCCTCCATCAGCCCCCATTGGCCGACGCCGGGGCCAAAGCCCTGTTCGGCGGGCATGGTGAGCGCGAGCGTGTCGATATGCGCGGAGATGCGACCGACGACCCGGCCATTCTCCTCGGCGAGGAACAGTTGCGCCTTGGCATGGCTGAACCAGCCATTCTTCTCGGGCGTGATCAGCCCGAGCGCTTCGGTCTTGAGCGGCGGGACCCAGTGCGGATCGTCGCGATAGAGGCCGAAGGGCACATCGACAAAGACCTTGCGATCACGCTTCGTCTCGACCTTGCGGATCGTTATCGTACCGGCCATTGGCTCGCCCCTCAGCGCTTCGTCGTCAGCCGCTGCGGATATCGACGATCACGCGGTTCGTACAGCGGCTATTCCTCGGTCCGGAACAGCACCGCCTCGCCGATCAGGAAGAACAGGAGGAAGGGCGCCCAGGCGGCGAGGAACGGCGGATAGGCGCCGAGATTGCCCATCGCGAGCGCGAAATTGTCCGCGACGAAATAGGCGAAGCCCAGCCCCATGCCGATCACCGCGCGGACGAAGAGCTTGCCCGAGCGAGCGATGCCGAACGCCGCGACCGCGCCGAGCAGCGGCATCAGCACCGAGGACAGCGGTCCCGACAGCTTGTGCCAGAGCGATCCCTCGAGTGCCTTGGTCGGGCGCCCCGCGTCGGCCAGATCGCCGATCGCCGCCTTCAGCGCGCCGAAGGACAGGCTGTCGGCGTCGACGCTCGCGAGCGTGAACTGGTCGGGCCGGACATCGCGCCCGACGACCACCGACCCGAGCGTGGTCAGCGTGCCGCTGGCGACGTCGAACCGCGTCGCGGGGCCGATCTCCCAGCCCCCGGCGACGCGCTTGCCATTGGGGGCGCGGATGATCGAGACGAGGCTTCCACCAGCACGATCATAGAGCGTCACCCCGCCGAGCCGCGTGCCCGCGCCCTTGCCGCGCGTCTGGTTCACCTGGATCAGGTCGTCGCCGTCGCGGACCCAGACATTGGCACGGTCGCCACGGTCGATCGGCATCGCGCCGTAATTGACCTTCTGCCACTGCGACAGGGTGGCGGTGGCGCGCGACACGACGCGGTCGTTGAAGCTGAAGCTGACGATCGCGACGACCAGGCTGGCGATCAGCAGCGGGGCGAGCACCTGATGCGCGGACAGCCCCGACGCCTTGAGCGCGATGATCTCGCTGTTCTGGTTCATCGTGATCAGCGTCAGGATGGTGCCGAGCAGCACCGAGAAGGGCAGCGCGAAGGCGATGATCTGCGGTGCGCGCAGGCTGACATATTGCCAGACCTGGGCGTCGCCATTCCCCGCCTGCGCCAGGATGTTGCCCGACTCGCTCAGCAGGTCGAGCGCCTGGAGCACGAGCACCAGCGCCGCGAGGATGCTGAACGTCCGCGTCATGAACAGCCGGCCCATATAGACCGCGACCGTGCGCGACGGAAAGATCGTGATCCTGCTCATGCCGTCTTCTCTTTGCGGCGCCCGGGCAGCCGGCTGGTGATCGCCTTGCCGATCCGGCCGACGCCGCGCTCGAGCGCACCGATCGGCTCGCCGCCGGGCACATAGGCGATGGTGTAGTACATCCACAGGATCAGCCCTGCGAACACCGTGAACGGCACCCAGAGCGCGATCAGCGGGTCGATCCGGCCAAGCTCGCCGACGTCCGCCGCATATTGGTTCACCTTGTGATAGGTGACGATCATCACGATCGACAGGAAGACGCCGAGACCGGACGTCGATCGTTTCGCGGGCACGCCGAGCGCCACCGCAAGCATCGGCAGCAGGAACATCATCGCCACCTCCGCCAGCCGGAAGTGGAATTCGGACCGGCTCGCATCGCGCAGCTCGGGCGTCGCCGCCTCATGCCCCGCACGTGCGAGTTCGGGCAGCGTGAATTCGAGGTTGCGCCCGCCGCGGACGCGGAAGCTCTCGAACTTGGGCAGGTTGATCGGCAGGTCATGGCTACTGAAGGTCAGCACGCGCGGCGTCTTGAATTCGGGCCGTTCGTGGATCAGCGTGCCGTTGGCGAGACGGAAGATGATGACGTTGGGATCGTCGGTCGCGAGGAAGCGTCCCTTCTCCGCTGTGACGCCGATCCAGTCGTTCTTGGGCGTCTGCGCATGGACGAAGATACCCGACAGCTCGCGCCCCTTGTCGCGGCTCTGCTCGATCCGCAGCGTCATCCGGTCGCCCAGATGCGTGAACTCACCGACCTTGATCGACGCGCCGAGCGCGCCCGTGCGCAGCTCGAAGCGGAGCCCCTCGTAATAATAGCGGGCGATCGGCTGGAGATAGCCGACGATCAGCAGGTTGGCGATCGCCAGCACGATGGCGAACATATAGGGCACCCGCAGCAGCCGGGTATAGCTCATCCCGACACTGCGCAGGACGTCGAGTTCCGACGTCGTCGCGAGCTTGCGGAACGCGAGCAGGATACCGAGCAGCAGCCCGATCGGAATCCCGAGGCCGAGATATTCGGGCAGCAGATTGGCGAGCATCCGCCAGACGACGCTGATCGGTCCGCCCTCGGTCGCGACGAAATCGAACAGCCGGCGCATCCGGTCGAGCACGAGCAGCATCGCCGCGATGATCAGCGTCGAAAAGAGCGGGACCGCGATCAGCCGGGCCATGTAGCGATCGATGGATTTCATGAAGCGGGGGCTCTGCGAGCGCCTCGAACGCGAGGCGTGGGGCGGGTCTATATCAGCTTTTCGCGCGGGATATAGGGTCAGGGATATAGGGCGGACGGGGCGGGCCTGTCACGGTCTATTCGGCCGCCATCTGGCGGGGCGGGGTAGGGCGGTCGGTGCCCATTGCCGCCGCGACCGCGCGTTCCAGGCCGCTCAGCGTGAAGGGTTTGCGCAACACCTCATGCTCGCCGAACTCGCTCGTCGCGGCCTCGCCCGCAAAGCCGGTGACGAACAGGATCGCAATGTCGGGGAATAGCGGCCGCAACGCCGCGATCATCTCGGGCCCCGTCTGGCGCGGCATCAGCACGTCAGAAATGATCAGGTCGATCGCGCCGTGACGCGCGAGCATCGCCGCCGCATGGGTCGGGTCGTCACAGGCGACCGGATGATGGCCAAGCTCCTCGAGCGCACCGATCGTCGCGGCGAGCACGCGGGGATCATCCTCGACCACCAGCACGTTCAGCCCCGTCGGCGCGACGGGCTGCACCGGCTCTGGCAGGTCCGCAAACGGCAGAACGGGTTGCGGCTCGATCGCGGGATCGCTGGTGTCGCGGGGCAGGTAGAGCGTCACCGTCGTTCCCTCGCCCACCACGCTGGCGATCGCGATCTCGCCACCCAGCTGCCGGACGAGGCCGAAGATCTGGCTGAGGCCAAGGCCCGTGCCCTTGCCGGTTTCCTTTGTGGTGAAGAACGGCTCGAACACGCGCTCGGCGACGTCCGGCGACATGCCGCTGCCGTCGTCTGCGACCGTGATGGTGGCAAAGTCACCGGCCGGGCAGTCGCCGATCGCGCCCGCGGCCAGCACCGCGGCGCCGGTGGTCACGATCATCGTGCCGCGGCCGTTCATCGCGTCGCGCGCGTTGACCGCAAGGTTGAGCACCGCATTTTCGAGCTGGACGCGATCCGCGCGGACCCGCCAGCCCTCGGACGCGTCGACCACGTGCAGCGTGATCGCATCGCCGAGCGTACGGTCGAGCAGGTCGGACATGCCCTCGACCAGACCTGCAACCCCCATCGTTTCGGGTTTAAGCGAATCCTCACGGCTGAAGGCGAGCAGCCGGCGGGTCAGCGCGGCGGCGCGGGTAGCGCCATCGGTCGCGCTCTCGATGTGCCGCCGCGCGGTCGCCGGATCGCGCGCGATGTTGCGCAGCGCCAGTTCCAGCCCGCCCAGAATGACGGCAAGCATGTTGTTGAAATCATGCGCGATACCCCCGGTCAGGCGGCCGACCGCGTCCATCTTCTGGACCTGGCGCAACTTGGCGTCCTGCACGCGCAACTCGGCAGTCGCCTGTTCGACCGCAGCGGACAGTTCCTCGGCGCGGCTGCGTTCCATGTCCGCGTCCGCCTGCGCGACTGCCCGGTCGCTGACCGCGCGGATCGTGAACCAGCCCAGCCCGATCGCGCCGAGCACGATCAGCATCCCGAACACCGCCAGCACGCCCGCGATCGAGCTCGAACGTTCGACCGATGCCATCGCCCGCGACGTCCGGTTGTCGAGCAGCGCCCGCTCGCGCGCGATGAGCCGGTCGAGCGTCCGGTTGATCGCGATGAGCGTCGGGGCATTGCGGCCCTGGTAATAGCGTGCGAACGCCTGCGAATTCTTGCCGTAATTGGTGCTGAGCGCGGTCATCGACAGCTCGCGGCCGCGGTCTTCATAGGCCTGGCGCAGTTCGGCGATGTGCCCGCGCTGTTCGCCATTGTCGTAGGTCAGCCGCTCGAGCCGGTTGAGCTGCGTCCCGGCCAGGACCCATTCCTCGAAATAGAGCCGGCCCAGTTGCCGGTCGCCGCTGATCACATAGCGGCCGAGCGACGCTTCGGACCGGGCGATCGTGCTCGACAGCGTGCGCGCGAGGATCATCACGTCATAGCTGTGCGCCTGCAGCCGCAACGCGCTGTCGCGCTGACGGTTCGCGCTGCTCAGCGTGGCGATGAGCCCGACCAGAACGGCGGCGCCCAGCAGCGCCATCACGATGAGCGTGATGGTCCGCCAGGTCGCACCGCCCCCAAGGGCTGCCGCGTCGGCCTCGTCCTGCGTCACCCCGCGACGATAGCGTGCGTATTGCTCCCGACGCAATGACAGCGGCCGGCTGCTAGCCGATCACGCCGACGGCGCGACCCGCGTCGCGGAACATGGAGAGGATCGTCTCGACCTGCGCGTCGGTATGTTCGGCGCACAGCGAACAGCGCAACAGGAACGTGCCCGCAGGCGTCGCCGGCGGGCGTGCCATGTTCACGTACAGCCCGCCCTCGAGCAGCGACTGCCAGATTGCGATCGCCTGTTCCTGATCGGTCAGGATGATCGCGATGATCGCCGAATCCGACGTCTCGGTGCCGAGCTTGAAGCCCATCGCCTTGAGGCCCGCATGCATCGCCCGTGCATTCTTCCAGAGTTGCGCGCGCTTGTCGTGCGCGGTCATGAGCTTGCGGATCGACGTCGCGGCAGTGGCGACCACCGACGGTGGCAGCGACGCGGTGAAGATGTACGGGCGGCAGGCGAAGCGGACCATCTCGAACTTGGGATGGTTCGACACGACGAACCCGCCGACGGTGCCGACCGATTTCGAGAAGGTGCCGACGACGAAATCGACCTGGTCGGTCAGCCCCATCTCCTCGTACACGCCGCGGCCATTGGGGCCGAAAAAGCCCATCGAATGCGCCTCGTCGACCAGCACCATGCAACCATGCTTCTTGGCGACCGCAACCATCTCCTTCAGCGGGGCGATGTCGCCGAGCATCGAATAGACGCCTTCGAGCACCACCAGCTTGCCGGCCTCCTTCGGCAGGCGGCCGAGCCGCTTGTCCAGATCGGCGACGTCGTTGTGGCGGAACCGGACGATCTCGGCATTGCCCTGCTTGCAGCCGTCATAAATCGACGCATGGCTGTCCGCGTCGAGGATGACGTACTCACCCTTGCCCGCGAGCGTCGAGATGATCCCGAGATTGGCCATGTAGCCGGTCGAGAACACGATCGCGCCGCTCATGTCGTAGAAGTCGCGCAGTGCCTGCTCGACGTCGATATGGTCGTGGAACGTGCCGTTGAGCATCCGGCTGCCATTGGTGCCCGACCCGAATTTCTCGAGCGCGTCCTTGCCCGCCTGGATGACGTCGGGGTCGAACGTCATCCCCATATAGTTATAGGTACCGAGCAGGATCGTGTCCTTGCCGCGGATCACCGCCTGGGTCGGCGACTTGACCTCGTCCATCACGATCGTGAACGGATTGCGCACGCCGGACTTCACCAGCGCCTCGCGTTCGGCGATCAGCCCGTCGAACTTGCTCATCAGATCGCGTTCGGGCGCGACCTCGGGGGGATCGACGGGGAGGGCGTGGGCGGTGGTGGCGGCTTCGGTCATGTTCGGTTCCAGATCAGGACGGTATCGCCCCTTGCCATTCGCCCTGAGCGAAGTCGAAGGGCCTGTGTCTCATGTGCTTCGACTACGCTCAGCACGAACGGGGGTTATGGGCGAGGGGCAGGGGCGGGCATTGACTCAGGCGGCCTTCAACTTCGCGACCGCATCGACCAGCTGGCCGACGGTCTCGATCTCGGCCTGCATGTTCATCGTGATGATGATGTCGAATTCATCCTCGATCGCGGCAACGAAATCCATGACGGTCAGGCTGTCCCATTCGAGATCGCCCTGGAAGGTCGTCGCATCGCTCAGCGCGACGCCCTTCTTGTTGAACGGCTCGATCTGCGCGGTGACGGTGTCGTAGATCTGCTGACGGTCGCTCATGCTATTCCTTCCGGGTGTCGACGCAATCCTGACAGCGAATTGCGGCGGCTTTTCGGCGCTATAGCAGTCCCGCCGCGCGATACCACGCCGCGGTTTGCGCCAGTGCCTTCGGCGTCGGGACCGAGGGCGTCCAGAGCGCAGCCGGCGGCGGCGTGTGCGAGACCCAGTCGGGATGGCAGAAATAGCGGACCCGGTCGCGCGTCAGCTTGGCCTTGCCGCGCCGGACGAGACGGTCGGCGGCGGACGCCAGCGACAGGATCACGCGCGGCATCGACAGCGGCCTCACCGATTTGCCGACCGCGACGCCGATCGCGCGCGCGAAGTCGCGATTGTCCCAGCCCTTGGGCGTACCGTCGTCGGGTTCCATGATCGCCGGCGCGACCGGGATCTCGGCCAGCGCGAGCAGCAGTGCGGTCAGATCCTCGACATAGAGCAGCGAGACGCGCGTGCCGGCAGGGGGCATCGGCACATACCCCGACCGCGCCGCCTTGAACACGTCGAGCAGGTCGTGATCGCGCGGGCCGAAGATCGCGGGCGGGCGGACGATCGTCCAGTCGAGCCCCGAGGCTGCGACGCACGTCTCCGCCTCGGCCTTCGACCAGCCATAGTTGGAAAGCGCCGGCGCGCGCGCCGCCAGCGACGAGACCTGGACGAAGCGGCGGATCCCCGCCGACCGCGTCGCGTCGACAATCGCCTGGGTGCCAGCAATATTGCCCTCGGCAAAGCCCGCGCGATCGGCGGCATTGACCACGCCGGCGACGTGGATCACCACGTCCGCGCCCTCGACCAGCGTCGCCAGGCTCTTCGGGCGATCGAGCGCGCCTTCGATCCAGGTCACGCCGATGCGCTTGGCCTGCGGCTTGCGCGCGAGCGCGCGGATCGTGTGTCCCGTCTCCAGTGCATGGTCGATCAGGTGGCTGCCGACGAACCCGGTGCCGCCGGTGATGGCCAGGATCATGACGGCTCGCTCCAGATCGACATTTGCGCGGCAGTCATACGAGCGCCAGATGATTGCGATGGACGAGCGCCGAGCGCGGCGCATAGCCGAGGATCGCGGCGTGATCGTCGCTATGACGGCCGAGCAGACGCGCGGTGTCCGCCGCGTCATATTCTGCGAGACCGCGCGCGACCGTGCCGGCCGGCCCCTCGATCGTCACCAGATCGCCGCGCACAAAGCCCCCGTCGAGCCCCGTCGCACCCGCGGCCAGCAGGCTGCGTCCCTGGCCGAGCGCGGCGGCGGCGCCGGCGTCGACATGGATCGTGCCCTTCGCGGTCAGCCCGCCCGCCAGCCAGGCTTTCCGCGCAGACGCGGTGCGTTCGGCGCTGAAGATCGTATGGCGGGCAGGGGTGGCGAGCGGATGGTCGATCCGGCCCGAGGCGATCACGAGCGGAATGCCCGCCGCCGTGGCGATTCGCGCGGCGGCGATCTTCGATGCCATGCCGCCCGATCCCATTCCGGACCCCGACCCGTCGTCCGCCATCGCGGCGACCGTGTCGATCCGCGGGACATCGGCGATGTGGGTGGCCGAAGGGTCGACATGCGGATTGGCGGTATAGAGTCCGTCGACGTCGGAGAGCAGGATCACACCCTGCGCGCCCGCGGCCTGCGCGACCCGCGCCGCGAGCCGGTCATTGTCGCCGAAGCGGATTTCTGCGGTCGCGACGCTGTCATTCTCGTTGATGACCGGTACGACCCCGAGCGACAGGAGCCGATTGAGCGTCGCGGCGGCGTTGAGATAGCGGCGGCGGTCCTCGAGATCGTCGAGCGTGACGAGCATCTGCGCCGCGGTCAGGCCTTGCGCGGCGAGCAGCTCGGCCCAGACCTGGCTCAGCGCGATCTGCCCGGTGGCGGCGGCGGCCTGCGCGTCCTCGAGACTCGCGCGGCCGCCCTTGGCGAGGCCAAGCCGCCGCGCGCCGAGCGCGATTGCCCCGGACGACACGATCGCGACCTGCTGCCCGGCACCGGTGCGCGCGGCGATGTCGGCGACGAGCCCGGCGAGCCAGTCGCGCCGGACGCTGCCGTCGGGATCGACGAGCAGTGCCGAACCGATCTTCACGATCAGGCGGGGACAGGAGGACGGCGGAAACATCATTGGTCGACCCCGTAGGTCCTCCCCGTAGGTCGTCATAGCCTGCAACACCCTATCGTCATTCCCGCGGAGGCGGGAACCCATATTGGCTGGCCTCACCACCGAATCGCATACCCCTGAGGCTATGGATCCCCGCCTGCGCGGGGATGACGATGGCGTACATGATCGGGCTACGGAGCGGTTTTGAACGCTACAGCGGCGACCATGCGACCGGCTCTTCGCCCTCCGCCAGCTCCTTCGGCGCACCCGGCGCGGGCCCGATCTCGCCGATCAGCTTGTCGAGCACGGCCTCCACGCCGGCACCACTCGCGCCGGACATCGCCATCACCTCGGCGCCGCTGGCCTCGGCCAGTTCGGCCGACAGCGCCGCGATCAGCTCGGCGTCGAGCATGTCGGTCTTGTTCAGCGCGACGATCACCTTCTTGTCGGTCAGGCCCTCGCCGTAATTGGCCAGCTCGTCGCGGACGATCCGGTAGGATTCGCCGACATCCGCGTCGTTCGCATCGACCAGATGCAGCAGCACGCGGCAGCGTTCGATATGTCCGAGGAACCGGTCGCCGATGCCTGCGCCCTCGGCCGCACCCTGGATCAGCCCGGGAATGTCCGCGACGACGAATTCGCGCTGCTTGTGGCGAACCACGCCCAGCTGCGGCCGGGTGGTGGTGAAGGCATATTCGCCGACCTTGGCCTGCGCGTTGGTGACCTGGTTGATGAAGGTCGACTTGCCCGCATTCGGCAGGCCGACGAGACCCGCATCGGCAAGCAGCTTCAGTCGCAGCCAGACCCAGGCCTCGCCATAGGGCCAGCCGGTGCCGTGCTGGCGCGGAGCGCGGTTGGTCGACGTCTTGTAGCTGGCGTTGCCACGGCCGCCATCGCCGCCGCGGAACAGCACTTCGCGCTGGCCGACCTGCGTGAAGTCGATCAGCACCTCCTCCTTGTCCTCCGACAGCACCTGCGTGCCGAGCGGGACGCGGATGACGAGGTCCTCGCCGCCCGCGCCGGTGCGGTTCGAGCCCGAGCCGCCCGAGCCGCGCGGGGCACGGAAATGCTGTGTGTAGCGAAAGTCGATCAACGTGTTCAGGCCGGCGATGCATTCGAACACGATGTCGCCGCCCTTGCCGCCATTGCCGCCATCGGGGCCGCCATATTCGATGAATTTCTCGCGGCGGAAGCTGACGGCACCGGGGCCGCCCTCACCCGAACGTACGTAGATCTTGGCTTGGTCTAGAAAATGCATCGCCGCCCCATAGCGAAATTGGCGAAAATCGCCAGCCTCTGCGACTCGGACCCTGGTCGGCGTTGCTCAGGCCGACGGGCAGGCGGCGGCGTCCTTGCTCGCGAGCAGCGCGTCGAGCGCGAGTTCGCGCGCCCTGGTCGCGGGCAGGCCGAGCGCGCGGGCCATCGGCGCGCCCATCAACGCGTCGCCCAGCGCCATCAGGACCAGCGTCAGCGTCTGGTCCTGGATTGGCTGGTCGCCGGGCATGTCGCCCTCGGCAAGTTCGTCGACCAGATCGTGGATCGCGGTGAGAATCGGGTCGAGCGCGTCGGTGTTGCCCGACAGGATCATCCAGCTCGCCAGCGCGCCCGCGCCGCCCTTGCCGAATGCGTCGAACGTCATCTCGACCACTTCGCGCGGATCCAGCTCGCCCGCGCGGACACGCAGCACCGCGGCGCCGATCGTGCCGACGATGTCCGCCGCCATCCGCGTGATCAGTGCGGTCTGCAGCGCCTCGGCCGAGCCAAAATGGTGGAGCAGATTGGCGTGCGTCCGCCCGATCCGGCCCGCAACCGCCTTCAACGTGACCGCGCCGGGACCGCTTTCGACCAGGAGCGCGCGCGCGGCCTCGACGGCGGCATCACGCGATTCGGTCGGGGAGAGGCGCTTGCGGGGTGTTGACGTCACGGAATGAAAAACCTACTTACAACTGTGTCAGTAATGACGATCTGTCTCTGTTTGGAGGTTTCCGTGGCGAAAGCAACCACACCCGTCGATCTGACGATCACGCCGCGCGATCGTCGTTTTGGCCGGGGCGCGCCGATCCGCCGGTGGTGGCTGAACGACGATCCGATCGCGACGGCCTTTTACAACGCCTTGTCGGTCACCTTCCCCAAGGGCGAGGGCTATTTCGTCGACAGCGTTCGCCGGTTTCGCGACGGTACGCCGCCCAAGCTGACCGCCGAGATCAACGCGTTCATCAAGCAGGAGGTAATCCACACCCGCGAGCATGTCGCGTTCAACCGGCACGTCACCGACCAGGGGTATGACGTCGCGCCGCTGATCGCTGATGTCGACGCCGCGCTCGCGCTGACCAAGGGGCGCCCGCCGATCGCGAGCCTCGCCGCGACGACCGCGCTCGAGCATTTCACCGCGATGCTCGCGCATGAACTGATCGCGAACCCCCGGCACCTCGCCGGCGGCGACCAGCAGGCCGCGGCGCTGTGGCAATGGCACGCCGCCGAGGAGATCGAGCATAAGGGCGTCGCCTATGACACCTGGCTGCATGCGACCCGCGACTGGCCGCGGTTTACCCGCTGGCGGGTCAAGTCGCTGGTGATGCTGATCACCACGTGGCGCTTCTTCACGGGGCGGGCGCGCGGCATGACCGAATTGCTGCGGCAGGACGGGCTCACGGGCCCGCGGATCTGGGCGCGGATGGCATGGTATGCGTTCGGCAATCCGGGGATGGCGCGCAAGATCGCGGGCGTCTGGGCGGCCTATTTCCTGCCCGGCTTCCATCCCTGGAAACACGACGACCGCGCGCTCATCGCGCTGGCCGAAAGCGATTATGAGGCGGCGGTGCTGCCGGTCGAGAAGCGGGCGGTGGCCACAGCCTGAGTTACGGTTGCGGCCTTTCCTCTCCCGGATTCTCCCGCAAAGTATGTGGGGCGAATACGTCGCCAGGCATTCCACCCCGGCGGAGGCCGGGGCCCAGTTGGAAAGGTCGTAGTAACAACGCGATGACCGCAGTCAGCGACGTCCCCCAACTGGGCCCCGACCTTCGCCGGGGTGGTGCAATTTCAAGGCCGGGATGCGCGAATCACGCCGCCATCGGCATCGGCGCACATCGGTCCTCATCGAGCACCAGCTCGAACAGCACGGCCTGGGCCTCGCCGCCACGCCCGCGCGACGTTCGCGGCTCGACCCGCCCGGTCGGCCGGAAGCCAAGCTTGGCCAGCACGCGGCCGGACGCGGGATTGTCGACGAAATGGAACGCCTCGAGCCGCCGGAGCCCGAGCGCATGACGTGCGATCGCGATCACCGCCTCGCCAGCCTCGGTCGCATAGCCGCGTCCCCAGGCATCGGGCGTCACCCAATAGCCGAGTTCGTGGCCGTACCCGTCCGGCGATGCATGGATATCGATGCCGCCAACCAGGCGCGGCGCACCGGGGTCGAGCGCGTCGATCAGGAAGCGCGGCTGATGCTCGCCGCGCGGCTGCGCCAGAAAGGCCGCCGCGTCGCCGAGTGAATAGGGCCAGGGTGCCCGCGTCAGCTTGGCGATCACGGCTTCGTGCCCGATCGCCTGCGTCAGCGCAGGCGCATCCTCGGGCCAGCCAGGCCGCAAGGTCAGTCTCTTCGTGCGCGCGAACATTGCTCTTTTCCTCTCGCGTCGTCGGCTGCGCGCATGCCACGTCAGGATGACGGGACGGCGACAGCCAAGGGGAGGGAGCAATAAAAAAGGGAGCCGGGGTGACCCGTCTCCCTTGTTCAGGTTCGCTTTCGCGACCCGGGTCACCCTGGTGGGCAACCCGGATGGTTACCCGATGTTATTCGGCTGCAACTGCCATGTCGGCGGCATCATTCGCTGCCAGCTCGACCGAGCAGAACTTGCGACCAAGTTTGCCCTGGCTGAACACGACGCGGCCATCGACCAGCGCGAACAGCGTGTGGTCCGTGCCGATGCCGACATTGGTGCCCGGATAGAACTTCGTCCCGCGCTGGCGCACGAGGATGTTGCCGGCAACGCATGCCTGGCCACCGAACTTCTTCACGCCGAGACGACGACCGGCTGAATCGCGACCGTTGCGCGAAGAGCCGCCTGCTTTCTTATGTGCCATCTGAAGCTACTCCTTATGCCTGAGCGGCCGGGGCGTCAGCCTCGGTCTGCTTGGCGGTCTGGCCGCCGACGGACACGATCTTCAGGATCGTGTGCTGCTGGCGATGGCCGTTCTTGCGACGATAGTTGTGACGACGACGCTTCTTGAAGACGATGACCTTGTCCGCCTTCGCCTGAGCGATGATCTCTGCAGCGACGGTGAAACCCTCGACCGAGCGCAGTTCCGAGCCTTCGCCCGCCAACAGCACATCACCCAGCGTCACCGACGCACCTGCATCGCCCTCGATCTTTTCGACGACGATCTTATCTCCGGCGGCGACGCGATACTGCTTGCCGCCCGTGCGCACGACTGCGAACATGGCCCTTGTCACTTTCCAAATACATGTGCCCCACGAACGCAGGGTCCGCCGGGAGAAGCCGGGGAGCTAAGCGAGGGGCGTGACGATGTCAACCAAGAAGGGCCAATGCGGGGGGCTAAAACATCGCAGGCCCTGGCCGGACCCGCGTCAGGACGCCGCGCCCGGCAGGCGATCAGTGCCGGTGGACGGCGCGCAACGTGTACCGACCATCGGCAAAGTCGGTGAACAATCCGGCGATGCCCGGATGGTCGACCGGCTCGTCGCCCGCGTCGGACACCAGATTCTGCTGGCTGACATAGGCGACGTAGCTCGACTCGCGATTCTCGGCGAGCAGATGGTAAAAGGGCTGGTCCTTCTTCGGCCGCATCTGTTCGGGAATCGCCTCGTACCATTCATCGGTATTGGCAAAGACCGGATCCACGTCGAACACGACTCCGCGGAAATCGAACAGGCGGTGCCGGACGATATCGCCGATCGAGAAATTCGCATGGACGATCGGCGGGGCAACGACCTCGACCGCCGCCGCCGGTGCCGGCTCGGACGAGAGGGCATCGGACGCGGCGATGTCGGGGGTGGCGGGGTCGATGGGGATGTCGTGGCGGGGCATGGCGACAATTTAAGCGCTGTTTCGCGACGCACAAGCCGGGCCGCTCGTGATTGCAAAAACCCTCTTGCACTGCGGCAAGGTCTGATTTAGAGGCCCGCCCTCGACCGATCGGAGGCGCTGCTCGCAGCACTTCGGATGACCTTGCGGAGAGGTGGCAGAGTGGTCGAACGTACCGCACTCGAAATGCGGCGTACCCGCGAGGGTACCGTGGGTTCGAATCCCACCCTCTCCGCCATTTACCTAGCGCCATGTGGATCAAAGAGATCCCTGGCCCCCGCGCCGGGGCCGCGCACTTCTCTATAGCTATCGTCCGATGATCCGCTGCTGTGGACAGCGCATTCATGTGCTCAGAGTAGCAGGCGCGGGACGACAGTCGGGGAGGGCGTGCGTTGTCTCCCATGCCCGTCCCGGCCAAGGCCCCCTCCAGATCGAGACCGCGATGCGTACGTTCCTTCTGAACATCCTGCTGGCGGCCGGGCTGGTGGCCCTGGCCGTCCTTTCGCGATTCATGCTGCTCGACACCTATTCCCGCTGGCAGATCGCGGCGTTCTGGCTGCTGGCGGCGCTGCTCGAATGGGGCGTCAAACCGCGGATCGGTCTGAAAGCGCGCTGGCTGACCGCGCTCGCCACCGCGATCGCGACGACGCTGGCGATCCTCGCCGTGCGCTGGCACGTCGAAGGCCTGTGCCCGCACACCTGGCCGCAATGCGCGTCCTATCCGTTCTGGCGTGTCGCCCTGCACCTGATCCAGCGCGCGTAGACCGGACGTGCGCCCCGGTATCGCCAAAGCAACGCCGGAAGCGTGGCCCGACGGCAACAAGTCCCGATAAAGTACAGGGATCGCGGATAGACCCGCAATTTTTCGTGGAGAAATTCTTCTGTATCCGCCTAGGCGTTGAATTGCTTGAACTCGCCTGTGTGCTGGCTCGGCGTGAACCGCATCGACGGCGCTCGTAAGCAATGCTGCATTGCCCAGTGGCGTCGCCAGTCCGGTTTCATCATTCGTTCAATATACCGGGCGGCACGTCATGAAGATTGCTTTCTTTCTTTCGAACTATCCCGTTCTTTCGGAAACGTTCGTCGTTCGTCAGATCAGGGGTATGATCGACCTCGGCCACCAGGTTACGATCATTACCGGCCAGCATGATCTTTCTGTCGATGATCCACTATCCGGTGCCGCGCATATCGTCTCCGTTCGCGCGAATACAGGAGGCTCATCGCCGATCGCGCATTTGCTGAAAAAGTCGGCTCGACTTCTGCTTGGCGCGCAATCCGGCAAGAGCCGACGGCGAATTCGCGCAGGACTTACTGGCTTGCGCGATGGAATCGTCGCGCCGATCGTCGATATTCTCAGTGTCGGCGAACAGGGACTTGGTCATTTCGATGCCATCATCGCGCATTTCGGTCCCGCGGGCGTGCGGGCGATGTATCTGCGCGACGCCGGTCTGATCTCGGGCCCGATCGCCACTGTCTTTCATGGTCTTGACGTGACCGAGCATAGTCTCGTCAAAAAATTCCTGCCGCATTACCGCCGCCTCTTCACCCAGACCGAAGCACTGCTTCCGATCAGTGAATTGTGGAAGAAGAAGCTGATCGGCTGGGGTGCTGACCCGGCGATGATCACGGTCCACCGGATGGGGGTCGACGTCAGCGATTTTCCGATGCCGCAGCCACGCCGCGGCGCTGCCGGGCCCTTGCGGCTGCTGACGACGGCGCGCTTCGTTCAGAAAAAGGGGCTGATCTACGCGATCAACGCCATGTGCGCCGCGCCGGGCGATTCGCATCTGTCGATCATCGGCTACGGGCCACTGGAGAAGGAACTGCGCGAGGCTGCTGCGGCCTGTCCTGCGCGCGTAACGTTCCTCGGCAAGATCCCGCACCGCGAGGTGCTTGCGGAACTCAAGCGGTCCGACGTGTTCCTGCTGCCGTCCGTCGTCGCCGACAATGGCGACATGGAAGGGATTCCCGTGTCGCTGATGGAGGCCATGGCGCTCGGCGTCATCACCGTCTCCACTTGGCATAGCGGCATCCCGGAACTCATCGACGACGGCGTCGAGGGCTTTCTGGTCGAGGAGCGCAATGCGGGACAGATCGCCGACATCATAACGACAATTGAATCGGGGGAGGTGGATCTGGCGAGCATGCGGGTGGCGGCACGCGCCAAGATCGAGCGCGAATTCGACAATCGGGAGCTCGATACCAGACTCGAGCAGATTGCGTTCACGCTGGCCGGCATCGTTCCGGCGACGGAGCCGGTACGCGTGGCGGAAGCGGTGTCCTGATGCTCATCTGCTGGCATGGCCTCGGCGAATGGCGCGTTGTTTCAGTGGATGAGGCCGGTGGCGAGACTTGGGTGCGGCAATGCAAGAAGTGCGCATACTCCCAGTCGCGCTTCTCCTTCGGGAGACGGCCGCACCAGCGTTGATCCTGCCGTCCCGAAGCCGGGTACCGTGCGTCCGCCTTTATCCCGTTCGACCACAACCGCGCGGGGTCAGCGGCCGAGCAGGCGGTCGAGATAGGCGTCCTTGTGCTTGGGGCCGAAACTCCCCTTTTTCGGCTCGATCTTGAACAGATACCGCTCGTTCCAGGCCGCGCCGCCGCCCCACCAGGTCACGCCGACGACCGTATCGGCATTGGTCTTGAGATAGGCGATGGCTGCTGCGCCCGCCGCCTCGCAGCTCGGCGGTATCGCCCCGGCGCGTCCGAACGCCGATTCGGTGATGATTCCCTTCAGCCCGCGCGCCCGCAGCTCGGACGCGAAATTGTCATAACCCGGCGTCCCCGTGCAGCTCGGCTGGGTTCCGCTCGACCCCTTGTCGAAATAGCGGTGCCCGTTGATGATGGTCAGGCCGAGCGGATCCTTCAGCCCGCCCGCGCGGTCGAGTGCGACCAGCGCGCTTTCGGACGGCTTGGCGGCGTCCTCGCGCTTGCGCAGCCGGAAGGTGGCGGAGGACCCGGGATATTCCGGCGCGATGACATTGCGGATCCCCGCGGCGCGCAGGCCCGCGATGATCTGGTTGGTATCGCGCGCCCATTGATCCCAGTCGTTGGTCAGCACCGGGTCGTCGAAATGCCTCGGCTCGTTCATCGGGTCGATGATGATCCGGTCGGATCGCGGCATGCTCGCCATCAGCGACGTCCAGAACGCGACCTGTTCGGATACCGATGGCCAGCTATAGTCGTGACGATCGAGCACGACATAGGCACCGCGGTCGAGCGCAGCCCGCGTCGCTGCCACCAATTTCCTGCGGATCGCGGGGTCCGCCATCTGCGGTCCCTTGAACGGCAGGCGGACCATCGTGAACCCCTTGTCGAGATAGGCGCGGACCGACGCCGGCGTCGGGCAGAGCGTACCGTCGGCGACAAAGCTGCACCCGGCAATGTTCACACCGAAGACGGGGCCCCTGATACGGACGTTGGTGCTCGCGCTGGATCTGACGGGCGCGTTTGCTTTTTGGGGTGCGGGGGGCGGCTGCATGCGCTGCGGGGAGGGCGCGGCCGAGGCCGGACAGCCCAGCCCGGTGGCGGCGATGGCAAGGCCGACAATGCCGGCGGCGATCAATGGTCGGGTCATGACATGTACCTGGCGAATAAGGGTGAAAGCGAATCGGTCGCGCTTCGGATCCGCCTCCCTATCATCGAATGTCGGGATGCCTGGCGTCGATCAGGGACCGCGGTCTAGCGCCGCGTCGTCGCGGGGACTTGTCTCAAGACCGCGCTCATGCCTGGGAAAGCGCGGTCCGCGCATCAAGTCACGGCGCTCGATCGCCGCGGTGCGTCGCGTCATGTGTCAACGATAGGATATGAAACTGGAGGCCCGACCGGGAATCGAACCCGGGTGCGAGGATTTGCAGTCCTCTACGTCACCACTCCGCCATCGGGCCTCGATGCGGAGCGCGCAAATGCGGGCTTTTGTGCGGCGGGTCAACCGGGCGATCGCGTTTGTGGGCTAAAATAGTCGCGGAGTGTGCCACGGCGGTGCGGTGCCGGGTTGGGGGACGGCTTGCACGCCGGCGATGGATTAGGCACGATACGGTCCAATCCTGGCTTCATATGGAGTTTCTTTTGGACGTGATGCAGGTGTCCGGGGGAACGAACCGCGCAGGGCTGGCGCCCGATGTCTTCGCGATGCCCGCGGGGATGGCGATCCGGTATGACCAGCCCTGCGACGCGCTCACCGACCTCATCACCGGCTACCATGTCTATCGCGCGACCGGTCCGGCCAGCATCGGCCAGGTCAACCGCTTCCTGCCGGGGACGGCCAATGTCCGGTTCGCGTTCGAGGCGGGACCGATCAGCGTGGCGATCGGCCGGCGGACGTTCGGGCCCCTGCCAGCGGCGACGCTGTACGGCCCGACGGGGACCGCGCTGAAGGCGACGACCAATGGCGGCATCATGATCGGGTTCGGGGTCAGCGCGCTGGCCTGGAGCCGGCTGTTCAACCGGTCGGCGGCGGAGTATCGTGACCGGATCGTGCCGCTTGCCGACGCGCTCGGGCCGGTCGCGACCCAGCGTCTGACGAGCGCGCTGCGGGCGGCCGAGCGCGACGATCAGGTCGCGCCGATCCTCGATGTTATCCTGTGCGACCTGCTCGGGCCGCCGCACCGCGAATCCGCGACGATCCGGCAGCTCACCCGGCTGATCGGGCAGGACGGCGGCGACGACGTCGCCGCGGTCGCGGGCAAGCTGGCGATCAGCCCCGACACGCTGCGGCGGCTGGCGGTGCGTCATTTCGGCTTCACCCCCAAGATGCTGCTGCGGCGCGCACGGTTCCTGCGCTCGTTCCTGCGCGTGTTCCGGACGCCCGGCGGCACCGATTATTCGGCGATCGACCCGAGCTATTTCGACGTGTCGCATTTCCTGCGCGACGCCGGCACGTTTCTCGGGATGACGCCGCGGCGGTTCATGGCGATGAGCACGCCGTTTCTCGACGCGAGCGTCCGCGCGCGCGCCGCCGTGCTCGGCGCGCCGACCCAGGCGCTGCAGGTTCCCGCCGAAACGAGTGAGCGGATCATCAGCGCGGTGCCGGCCCGCCGGGCACCCAGAATCGATCCCGCCCCCGATTCCACGCCCACGCCCGTCATCGACCCGGCGGAAATTCCCATGCCCGATCAGGGCGCGCCCGTGCTAGGCGCCTGAGCGAGGTGTTGCCGCATTCTGCGTGCGCCCTCGGCGTCCCGCCCGCGGCATTTCGGTGTCACACGGGCGGGCGGGGCGCCCTAGTCCCGGCATCCGGCCCCTGTGCCATTCCGACCTCTGTGTTGTGCCGAGCCGGGCCGTCTCGCGCGATTCGCGACAGGTCGCTTGGCGCGACGCTGGCGGCACGGTAGAGATTGACGCAAGCGAACAAGTGTATTGCGCAACTAAAACAGCTGTGCGACAGGATGGACCATGACGACGATCAGCCTCGATACGAACTCCACTACCCGCACGCGTGCGGCTGTCGGCACGTCCGACGGCGGTCCCGATTTCGCGGTCATGCGTCACGCCATGGTGGCCAGCCAGCTGCGCACCAACGCGGTCAGTGACCAGCGCGTCGTCGCGGCGATGGCGCGGGTGCCGCGCGAGGCGTTCGTGCCTGACGATGTCCGGTCGATCGCCTATCGCGACGCGCCGATCCCGCTCGGCGGCGGTCGTTACGCCAATCTGCCGATGGCGACCGGGCGGTTGCTGACCGAGGCGTATCTGACCGCCACCGACCGGGTCCTGCTGATCGGTGCCGCGACGGGCTACACCGCTGCGGTGCTCGCCGAGATCGTCGGCACGGTGGCTGCGGTCGATAGCGATGCGTCCTTGCTTGGCACCGCGCGCGATGCGCTGGGTGCCACGCCGACGGTCAAACTGGTCGAGGGGCCGATGGCACAGGGCCATGCCGCGGGCGCGCCCTATGACGTGCTCGTCATCGACGGCGCGGTCGAGGCGATCCCCGACACGCTGGTGGCGCAGATCCGGTCGGACGGCCGCATCGTCGCCGGAATCGCGGATCGCGGCGTGACCCGGCTCGCATCGGGACGAAAGACCGATGGCGGCTTTGCACTGGCGGCGTTCGTCGATGTCGAGTGCGTGACGCTGCCGGGTTTCGAAACACCCAAACCCTTCAAGTTCTGAGGCACATCATGCCGCGCGCCGCTCAAGTCCGCCGTCTGCTCTCGGGTGTTGCGCTGCTATACAGCGCTGCACCGGTCCATGCGGAGACGCTCCGCGAGGCGCTGGTCAAGGCCTATACGACCAACCCGACGATCACCGCGCAGCGTGCGACGCTGCGCGCGACCGACGAGAATGTCCCGATCGCGCGTGCCTCAGGGTTGCCCTCGGCAAATGCCACCGGCGATTACACCGAGTTCGTCGTGACCGCCGCGAACAGCTTCATCGCCTTGCCACGTCAGGTCGTGGCACGCGCGAACGTCTCCGTGCCGCTCTATCAGGGCGGGCAGGTGCGCAACTCGGTCGCCGCGGCGAAGACTCGGGTCGAGGCGGGCCGCGCGACGCTGCGCGGTACCGAGGCCGATCTGTTCACCAACGTCGTCGGCGCCTATATGGACGTGATCCGCGACGAGGCGATCGTCGGCCTGAACACGCAGAATGTTCGCGTGCTCGACATCAACCTCCAGGCCAGCCGCGACCGGTTCCAGGTCGGCGACCTGACCCGCACCGACGTCGCCCAGTCCGAGGCACGGCTCGCGCTCGCCCGGGCGCAGCTCCAGTCGGCCGAGGCGCAGCTGATCACCAGCCGGGAAAACTATATCCGCTTTGTCGGGACGCCCGCCGGCACGCTCGATACGCCGCCGACCCTGCCGCATCTGCCCGACAGCCCCGCCCTGGCGGTGACGGTGGCGATCGACAATAATCCCGTGCTGATCGCGGCGGCGAAGGAACGCGACGCGACGCGGTACGATGTCGGTGTCGCGCGGGCGAGCCGCCTGCCGCAGATCAGTGCGACCGGCGGCGCCAGCTACACCAACTATCTCGGATCGGCATCGACGACCGACGGCAGCATCAACACCTTTCCCAATGCGAACAAGGCGGTGCAGGCGGGCCTGTCGCTGACGATGCCGCTGTTCCAGGGCGGTCGTCCCGCCGCGCAGGTCCGCCAGGCCGAGGCGTTTCAAAGCCGCGCGATCGAGAATGTGACCGCAGCCGAGCGCAATGTGATCGCGCAGGCGCGCTCGGCCTATGCCGTCTGGCGTTCGTCGGAACAGGTGATCCAGTCGTCAGAGACCGCGGTCAACGCGAACAAGCTGAGCCTCGAGGGTGTCCGGGCGGAGAACAGCGTCGGGACGCGCACGATCCTCGACATCCTCAACGCCGAGCAGGAACTGCTCAACAGCCAGGTCACGCTCGTGACGGCGCGGCGCGACGCCTATGTCGCGGGCTTCGCGCTGCTGGCGGCGATGGGGCAGGCGGAGGCGCGCGACCTCGGGCTCGACGGCGGCGTGCTGTACGATCCGGTCGCCAATTACGACCGCGTCCACAAGAAGATCTGGGACTGGGGCGGTGATGGCGAGCCGGTGCCGGTCGCGACGCGTACCGTCCAGTCCCCCACGCAGGACGCCGCCGTGCGCCGTGAACTTGACCCGTTGCTCGACAGCCCGGTTGACAGGAACCCGGCATTGACGACAGGTAAGGATGCGCCGAGCCGCCAATAGGGGCGCGTGGGGCGACGGGGTTTGGAATGGTCCGTATGGGGGATATCAGCGCGGAGCCGTCGATGGAGGAAATCCTCTCGTCGATCAAACGCATCATTGCCGAAGAAGGCGACGGCATGCCGAGCCGCCAGCGGCGCCACCAGCGGGCGATGCCCGCATCGGCAGCCACCGACTATGCGGCCGATTACGACGACGACGCGATCGACGACGATGAAATCCTCGAACTGAGCGACCCGATGCCGATGGTTGACCGCACCCCCCGCCCGCCGAAATCGCCGGTGCTGACCTCGGTCGACGCCGCGCCGGAACCACGCCAGGCGCCGCCGCGGAGCCAGCCCCAGCCTCATGTCGCACCGCATGTCGCGCCCACTGCCGCGCATGCGCCCCAGCAGCATGCTCCGCAGCCTGCAGAAGAGCCGGCCCAGCCGATCATGTCGCGCGAAACCGCGGCAGCGACGCGTGCGCCGCTCGAGGCGCTGACGCGGATGATGGTCAAGCCCGAGGGAAGCAGCGACGGCACACTCGAGGGTCTGGTCCGCGAGATGCTGCGCCCGATGCTGCGCGAATGGATCGACGCGAATCTGCCCGACATGGTCGAGGACATGGTCGCGCGCGAGATTGCCAAGATCATGAACCAGCAGCCCTGACCGGGCCGGCCGCAGCGTTTCGCGCTGCTGCCTGTATCGGGACCTGGCCGGCTGGCGACGATCGGACACTGCTCGCCGGGTTCTGGTCCAAACGACTGTAATGTCACGACGAGCGGAACCGTGACGGTTCCGCTATGGTTGTTGGCGAATGTCCGATCACAGTGTGTCCGCGCCTGAAATCCCCGCCCGTCTCGCCGCTCAGGGCGTCCGGGGCGATATCGCGCCGGCCGATGCCAGCAGCGACATCTTCTTCGCGGCGGTGCGGACCACGCGGATGCCGATGGTGGTGACCGACCCGCATCGGCCCGACAACCCGATCATCTTTTGCAACGACGCCTTCTCGTTCATGACCGGCTACTCGCAGGACGAGATCCTCGGCTACAACTGCCGCTTCCTGCAGGGCCCCGAGACCGACCGCACGGTCGTCGGCGAATTACGCGCCGCGATCGCCAAGCGTGAGGAAGTCTCGGTCGAGATGCTCAACTATCGCAAGAACGGCTCGACCTTCTGGAACGCGCTCTACGTCTCGCCCGTGTTCGGCGACGACGGCGAGCTGCGCTATTTCTTCGCGAGCCAGCTGGACATCTCGCGCCGCCGCGAGGCCGAGGAGGCGCTGCACGAGGCGCAGCGGATGGAGGCGGTCGGTAAGCTGACCGGAGGGATCGCGCACGATTTCAACAATCTGCTGCAGGTCATCCAGGGCTATGCCGACATCCTCGACGCGCGGATCGACGCGAGCGATCGATCGGCGCGGCGGGCGGTCGATGCGATATCGACCTCGGCCTCGCGCGCGGCGACGCTCACGCAACAGCTGCTCGCCTTCGCGCGCAAGCAGGAATTGCGCGACCGGTTGATGAACCTCAACCAGCTGCTGGGTGATTTTCGGCCAATTCTCGACCGCAGCATCGGCAGTGGAATCACGCTGAAGCGCGACCTGGCGACCGATCTGTGGAATTGCCGCGTCGATCCGGTGCAGGCCGAGATGGCGCTGCTCAACATCATCGCCAATGCCCGCGACGCGCTCGACGGCACGGGCGAGATTACGATCACGACGCGCAACGCCGTCCTTCCCGAGGATGGCGGTGTCGCGAGGCTGGAGCCCGGCGAATATGTCGTCCTGAGCATTCGCGACAACGGGCCGGGGATCGATCCCGGGACCGTCGATAAGATCTTCGAACCCTTTTTCACGACGAAGGAGATGGGCAAGGGCGCCGGGCTGGGTCTCGCGATGGTCTACGGATTCGTGCGCCAGTCGGGCGGCCTTGCGACGGCGCGCAACCTCAGCGGGGGCGGTGCCGAATTCTCGCTCTACTTCCCGCGTGCGAGCGGTGCGGTCGAGCGCAAGACCGCGGGGCCGATCGCACCGCATGCGGGCGGTGCCGAGCGGGTGCTGATGGTCGAGGATCAGCGCGAAGTGGGCGAGCTGGGGCGGACGATCCTCGAGGATCTCGGCTATGACGTCGTCCTGGTCAACAGCGCGCGCGCCGCGCTGGACACGCTCCGTCAGGACTCCGAATTCCGCCTGCTGTTCACTGATATCCTGATGCCCGGCGGCATGAACGGCGTCACCCTGGCCCAGTCGGTGCGGCGCGACTATCCGCACACCGCGGTGCTGCTGACGACGGGCTTTGCCGACGAGGCGATCGACGAGGGCAGCCGGTCGTTCGAACTGATCCGCAAACCCTATCGCCGGAACGAGTTGAACGACCGCATCCGGGCGGTGCTCGACAAGCCGGGGGCGCGGACGTGAGGCTGGTCTAGCCCGGACACGCTCGCTAAGGCACGCGGTATGAGCGAGCTCCCCAAAACCTTCGACCCCGCCTCCATCGAATCGCGCTGGTATGCGCATTGGGAGGCCAGCGGCCAGTTCCGCCCCGACCGCCCGAACGCGGAACCCTGGACGATCGTCAACCCGCCGCCCAACGTCACGGGCAGCCTGCACATCGGCCATGCGCTCGACAACACGCTGCAGGATATCCTGACGCGCCATGCACGCCTCAAGGGCAAGGACGCGCTCTGGGTGGTCGGCACCGATCACGCGGGTATCGCGACGCAGATGGTGGTCGAGCGCCAGATGGGCGCAATGTCCCCGCCGCAGAAGCGCACCGACCTCTCGCGCGAGGACTTCATCGCCAAGGTCTGGGCGTGGAAGGAAGAGAGCGGCGGCGAGATCACGCAGCAGCTCCGCCGCTTGGGCTGCTCGATGGACTGGGCGAACGAACGGTTCACGATGGACGAGGGCTTTTCGAAGGCCGTCCTCAAGGTGTTCGTCGACCTGCACAAGCAGGGGCTGCTCTACCGCGACAAGCGCCTGGTGAATTGGGATCCGGGCCTCGGCACCGCGATCAGCGACCTCGAGGTCGAGACGCGCGAGATCAAGGGCAGCTTCTGGCACTTGCGCTATCCGCTCGCCGACGGATCGGGGTTCATCGAGGTCGCGACGACGCGGCCCGAGACGATGCTCGCCGACATGGCGGTCGCGGTGAACGGCGCGGACGAACGCTATACCGCGCTGATCGGCAAGCAGGTGAAGCTGCCGATCACCGGGCGGCTGATCCCGATCATCGCCGACGACCATGCCGATCCCGAGCTCGGATCGGGCGCGGTGAAGATCACGCCGGGCCACGACTTCAACGATTTCGAAGTCGGCAAGCGGGCAGGAATGGCCGCGGGCGCGATGCTCAACATGCTCGATGCCAAGGCGCGCGTCGTGCAGGTGTCCGACGGGCTGATCCCCGCCGACCTGCTCGGGCTGACGACCGCGGAGGCGCGGAAAGCCGTCGTCGCGCAGCTGAAGGCCGAGGGCTTCCTGATCGCGCATGTCGACAAGGACGGCGTCGAGCACGACGCCGAGCCGCGCACGATCCAGACGCCCTATGGCGATCGCTCCGGCGTGGTGATCGAGCCGTGGCTGACCGACCAATGGTATGTCGACGCCAAGACGCTCGCGCAGCCCGCGATCGAGGCGGTGCGCGTCGGCGCGATCGATATCGTGCCCAAGACCTGGGAGAAGACGTTCTTCAACTGGATGGAGAACATCCAGCCCTGGTGCGTGTCGCGCCAGCTGTGGTGGGGGCATCAGATCCCGGCATGGTTCGGGCCCGACGGTACGCCGTACGTGGCTGAAACCGAGGCCGAAGCGCAGGCGCTCGCTGGCGCGGGCGTCGCGTTGACGCGTGATCCCGACGTGCTGGATACGTGGTTCTCCTCCGCACTTTGGCCTTTCGCAACGCTAGGCTGGGACGGCTCTTCTTACCC
>NZ_JPJC01000242.1:14317-29889 GCF_000733135.1 Sphingomonas sp. FUKUSWIS1 | reverse complement strand
CCCGTCCCATCTCATCGAGACCGACGCGCGCGGGGCGGCTCCCCACCCCAACCCCTCCCCTGAAGGGGAGGGGCTTGCCCCCGCGTCTCAACTCGGCGGGCGCTATCCCAACGACGTGCTCATCTCCGGCTTCGACATCCTGTTCTTCTGGAACGCGCGGATGATGATGCAGGGGCTGCACTTCATGAAGGACGTGCCGTTCCGCACGCTCTACCTGCACGGTCTCGTCCGGGCGGCGGACGGCGCGAAGATGTCGAAGTCGAAGGGCAATGTCGTCAACCCGCTCGGGCTGATCGACCAATATGGCGCCGATGCGCTGCGCTTCTTCATGGCGGCGATGGAGAGCCAGGGCCGCGACATCAAGATGGATGAGAAGCGCGTCGAGGGCTATCGCAACTTCGCCACCAAGCTGTGGAACGCCGCGCGGTTCGCACAGGCCAACGGCATCGTCGCGAGCACCACGCTCGAGGCGCCGCGCGCGGAGCTCGCGGTCAACAAGTGGATCATCGCCGAGACGATCGCGACCGTGCAGCAGGTCGACCTCGCGCTCGCCGACTACCGCTTCGACGGCGCCGCCAACGCGATCTACCAGTTCGCGTGGAGCCGCTTCTGCGACTGGTATCTCGAACTCATCAAGCCGCAGATGGTCGATGACGTCCGCGGCCAGATCGACGACGAATCCAAGGCGGTCGCGGGCTGGGTGCTCGACCAGATCCTGGTCCTGCTCCACCCGTTCATGCCGTTCATCACCGAGGAACTGTGGCACGCGATGGGCCCGCGCGATCACGACCTGATCGTCGCGCAGTGGCCGATGGCCGATGCGCGCTCGCTCGATCCCGAGGCGAGCAGGGAAGTCGACTGGCTGATCCGGCTCGTCGGCGAGATCCGTACCGCGCGCAACGAGCTGAACGTGCCGCCGGGCGCGCGTCTGCCGCTGCACGTTCGCGATGCGAATGCGGCGACGCTCGCACGGCTCGAACGCCAGGCGCCCGCGCTCGCACGCCTCGCGCGCGTCACGCACGCCGAGGGCGAAGCCACCGGCGGCGCGGCGCAGGTCGTGGTCGACGAGGCGACCTTCGTCTTGCCGCTCGAAGGCGTGATCGATCTCGACGCCGAACGCGCGCGCCTGACCAAGGCGATCGCGGCGGCGGAGAAGGAGCGCGACGCGCTGTCCGGCCGCTTGGGTAACGCAAGCTTCGTCGAGCGCGCCAAGCCCGAAGCGGTCGAGAAGGCCAAGGCGGACCATGCCGACAAGGCCGCCGAAGCCGCGCGGTTGCAGGCGGCGCTGGGACGGCTGGGCTGACCTGACCCCGTCCGATGTGCTGGACGGGGCCTGGGCGTGTGTAACGCGTGCTGCGAGCATGCGGGGTCGGGGATGGTCCTGACCCCGCCTGCAAAGGGGAGGGAACCCGACTGCGATGCCTGATGCGACGGATACGCCTGCACCAAGGACCGGCCAGCGCGACCTGACCACGGGGCCGATCGGCAAGACGTTGCTGGCGTTCGCGCTGCCGACGCTCGGATCGTCGGTCTTGCAGTCGCTCAACGGCTCGATCAACGCGGTGTGGATCGGCCAGTTTCTCGGCGAGCGCGCGCTGGCGGCGACGACCAACGCGAACATCATCATGTTCCTGCTGGTCGCCGCGGTGTTCGGCTTCGGCATGGCGTCGACCATCCTGATCGGCCAGAATATGGGCCGCCGCGACATCGATGCGGTGCGCCGCGTGCTCGGCACGTCGTTCGGGCTGTTCACGATCATCTCGGTGCTGACGGTGGGGATCGGCTGGCTGGTTGCGCCGGCGATCCTGCGCGTGCTGGCGACGCCCGCCGAGGTCTATCCGCTCGCGCTCGCCTATCTGCGCGTGATCTTCGTCGCGCTGCCCGCGGGGTTCCTGACCGTGCTGCTGACGATGGCGCTGCGCGGCACGGGCGATTCGCTGACCCCGCTGAAGTTCATGGCGCTCGGCTCGGTCGTCGACGTCGCGCTCAACCCGCTGCTGATTCGCGGCTGGGGGCCGATCCCTGCGCTCGGGATCGAGGGATCCGCGCTCGCGACGCTGATCGCCAACACGGTCTCGTTCGTCGCCTTGCTCGCCTATATCTATGCGAAGGACCTGCCGATCCGGCTACGCGGCGCCGAGCTGCGCTATATCCTGCCCGATCGTGCGCTGCTGAAGACGATCGTCGTGAAGGGCGTCCCGATGGGATTGCAGATGCTAGTCGTCTCGACATCGGCACTGGCGATGATCGGACTGGTCAACCGGCACGGCACCACCACGACCGCCGCCTATGGCGCCGCCAACCAGCTCTGGACCTATGTGCAGATGCCCGCGATGGCGGTCGGTGCGGCGGTCAGCGCAATGGCGGCGCAGAATATCGGTGCGGGGCGCTGGGACCGGGTCGACCGGATCACGCGCGCGGGGCTGATGATGAACCTGGCGCTGACCGGCGGGCTCGTGGCGCTGCTGACGCTGCTCGACCGGCACGTTTTGTGGCTGTTCCTCGGGCAGGATACAGGCGCGATCGGCATCGCGACGCGGATCAACCTGATCGCGGGGTGGAGCTTCATCCTGTTCGGCGTGTCGATGGTGCTGTCGGCGACGGTACGCGCGAACGGCGCGGTGGTCGGCCCGTTGCTGATCCTCGCGGTCGCGATGGGCCCGGTACGGTTCGGGCTCGCCTATGCACTCGAGCCGATGATCGGCGCGGATGCGATCTGGTGGAGCTTTCCCGCGGGCTCGCTCGCCTCGATGCTGCTGACGATCGGCTATTACCTGCATGGCGGCTGGCGCAAGGGCCGGATCGTTACCGAGCCCGCCGCACACGACGCAGGCGAGGCAGCCAAGGCGGATTGCGAGCCCGCCAGCCGGTCCATGCCGGTCGGCTGAGCGCCGCCTTAGGTTTGAGGCAGCGTCACCGGGGCCATGACCTGAATGATCCCGGCGGCGATCCTGGCCGTCACCGGGGTCTTGGCGAGCACCTCGCCATCGATGGAGATCGGCAGCTTGGGGATTGTGTCGACGCGCATGCTCTTGCCGCGGAAGTCGCGGACCTCCTCGTGGCGCGATTCGTGACGGAAGACGCTGGCGACCCAGTTCTGCACCAGCCGCCGCTTCATCTTGCCCATCACCGCCTGCACGACGATCTCGCCCGAATCGACCGCCGCCGCGTCGACCAGCTCGGTCCCGCCATGATAGGGGCCGTTCGAGATACGCACCTCGACGACGCGCATCCGCACCGCGTCCGGGCCCTCACCGACGATCAGCGTGAACGGGCGGAAGCGCATGAACTGATACGCCGCCCAGCCGAGATAACCGACCCGGCCGAGTATCTTCTTGAGGCCGTGCGGCACCGTCTCGGCGATCTTCGGACTGATCCCCATCGCCGCGCAATTGGCGAAATAATCGCCATCGATCATGCCAAGGTCGATTCGTCGCGGCGCACCCGTCCGGATGACCTCGACCGCGCCTTCGATCGTCAGCGGAATGCCGAGCGTCCGCGCAAAGCTGTTCGCAGTCCCCAGCGGGAGCACGCCGAGGATGACGTCGTGCCCGACCATCAGGTCGACGAGCCCGCTGATCGTGCCGTCGCCGCCACCCAGGATCAGCAGATCGGGCTTGGCGGCGAGCGCCCGGCGGACGGTGGGCTCGAGATCCTCGGGGTTCTCGACCGCATGCGCGTCGACCTCATAGGGAAGCCCCGACATCGCCGCACAGGCACGCTTGAACAGCGCCTGTCCTTTGCGCGATTTCGCGTTCACCACGAGCGCGGCGGAGCGGATCGGCCGGTCGCGCGCCGGTCCGGTATCGGAGGCCTGGATCGAAGCTGTGGTGGTGGCGGTCATGCGAGGCCCAACGCGCGAAAGGGAAATGCGTCCCCGAGGCCGAATCGGCAGCGATCGGTTTCGTTCGTGCCGACCGTAACGCTTGCCTGCGCGGCGTCCATCCCGCAAAAGCCGCGCCATGTCCGCAAGCTATCCCGCGCTGCGCCTGCGCCGCACCCGCTCGTCCGACTGGAGCCGCCGGCTCCATGCCGAGACCGTCCTCACGCCGGCCGATCTGATCTGGCCGCTGTTCGTCGTCGAGGGGGAGGGCGTCGAGCAGCCGATCGCCAGCCTGCCCGGCGTCTCGCGCTGGTCGGTCGACCAGATCGTCGCGCGTGGTCGCGAGGCGCGGGACCTCGGCATCCCGTGCATCGCGCTGTTTCCCTACACCCAGCCCGAGCGTCGCACCGAGGATGGTCGCGAGGCGCTCAACCCCGACAATCTGATGTGCCAGGCCATCCGTGCGCTGAAAGATGCGGTGCCCGAGGTCGGCGTGCTGACCGACGTCGCGCTCGATCCCTATACCAGCCACGGCCATGACGGGCTGGTCGACGCCGCGGGCTATGTCGTCAACGACACCACCGCGGAGATGCTCGTCGCGCAGGCGCTGAACCAGGCGGCGGCGGGCGCGGACATTATCGCACCCAGCGACATGATGGACGGCCGGATCGGCATGATCCGCACCGCGCTCGAGGCGGAGTCGCATCACAACGTCCAGATCATGTCCTATGCCGCCAAATATGCGAGCGCCTTTTACGGCCCGTTCCGCGATGCGGTCGGCAGCCGCGGGCTGCTGAAGGGCGACAAGAAGACGTACCAGATGGACAACGCCAATGCCGAGGAGGCGCTGCGCGAGGTCGCGATGGATCTCGCCGAGGGCGCGGATACGGTGATGGTCAAGCCGGGCCTGCCCTATCTCGACATCATCGTCCGCGTCCGCCAGGCGTTCGAGGTGCCGGTCTTCGCCTATCAGGTGTCGGGCGAATATGCGATGATCGAGGCGTCGGCCGCAGCGGGCGCGGGCGACCGTGACGCGCTGGTGCTCGAGACGCTGATGGCGTTCAAGCGCGCCGGCTGTTCGGGCGTGCTGACCTATCATGCGGCACACGCGGCCCGGCTCCTGAATGGATGAGTTCAGGCTCGAGACCGAGCGTCTCATCCTGCGCGCGTGGCGGGACGCCGACGTCGAGCCCTTTGCGGCGATGGGGCGTGACCCCGATGTGATGCGCTTTCTCGGGCCGCCGGCGACGCTCGCCGAGACGCAGGCGGCGGTCGGCCGGATGGTCGAGCGGCAGCGCACGTCGGGGCATTGCTTCTGGGCGATCGAACGCAAGGCGGATGCCGCGTTTCTCGGCTTTTGCGGTCTGGTACCGGGCAAGCCGCCGATCGACGGCGCGATCGAGATCGGCTGGCGTCTCGCGCGTCATGCCTGGGGGCAGGGCTATGCGTCCGAGGCCGCGGCGGCCAGCCTCGCCTGGGGCTGGGCCCATCTGCCCGTCGCGCATATCGTCGCCATCACGGTCCCCGCCAACATGCGCAGCCGCGCGCTGATGGAGCGGCTGGGTATGACCCATGTCGAGGACGGCGATTTCGACCATCCCGATCTCGCCGCCACCGACCCGCTGCGCCGGCACGTCCTCTATCGGATCCATCGCCCCACCAATGTCTGATCCTTCCCCGATGGCACGGTGGTGCCGCGTCCTGTTCGTCGCGACGATCCTGGCAGGGTCGTTCCTGCTGTTCCTCGTCCAGCCGATGGTCGCGCGCATGGCGCTGCCGCGGCTCGGCGGCGCGCCTGCCGTGTGGAACTCGGCGATGCTCGTCTATCAGGCGCTGCTGCTCGGCGGCTATGCCTATGCGCACTGGCTCGGACGGGTGAAGCCGCGCGCGCAGGCGGTCATCCATCTCGGCGTGCTCGCGGTCGCGGCTTTGTGGCTGCCGATCGGGCTGTTCGCGCTCGATCTGCCCGCCGATGCGCAGCCTGCGGTGTGGGTGCCCTGGCTGCTCGGCCTGTCGATCGGGCCGCTGTTCTTCGCGGTCTCGGCCCAGGCGCCGCTGATCCAGCGCTGGTTCAGCGCGTCGAGCGGCGGCGCGGATCCCTATGCGCTCTATGCCGCGTCCAATCTCGGCAGCTTCGCGGGGCTGATCGCCTATCCGCTGGTGGTCGAGCCGTTGCTGGCGATCCACGGGCAGAGCCTGTTGTGGACCGCAGGGTACGCGGTGCTCGTCCTGCTTGTGGCGCTCTGCGCGACGCGGCTGCCGCGCACCGTGTCGGCCGAGCATGTCGCCGCGACCAGCCCGGCGCCGGGCGCGGCACGGATCCTCCACTGGATCGCGCTCGCGCTGGTGCCGTCGGGGCTGATGCTCGCCACCTCGACCTATATCACCACCGATATCGTCGCGATGCCGCTGCTCTGGGTGCTGCCGCTCGGGCTCTATCTGCTCAGCTTCACCATCGCCTTCGCGCAGGACCGCACGCTCGCAGACCTGCTGACCCGGATCGCCCCGGTGACGATCCTGCTGTTCGGCGGGGTGATCATGGGCGGGTTCAACGACAAGCCTGTGTTCAGCGCGACGATCGCGCTGACCTTGCTGTTCATGGTCTCGGTCGCGCTCCACACCGCCATGTATCGCCGCCGTCCGGCCCCCGACCGGCTGACGGGCTTCTATCTCGCAATGTCGGTCGGCGGCGTGCTGGGCGGGGTGTTCGCGGCGTTGCTCGCGCCCGTGATCTTCGACTGGACCTATGAATATCCGCTGCTGATCCTGGCGGCGGGCGTGCTGGTGCCGCAGATGTATTTGCTGGCGACGTTTCGCGCGGTCTGGTCGGGGCCGGCGGTGCGGCGCCGTCTCGGGCTCGCGGCCATCATCCTCGTCATGGCGGTGGCCGCCGGGCTGAGGATCAGCAACCCCGACGGCATATTGGGCGACCAGCATCAGGGCGCGGCCTTCCTGATCGTCGCCGCGATCGGCCTCGCCACGCTTGGCGCACGGCTGCCCTATGTCGTCGTGCTCGCCAGCACGCTGGTGATGTTCGGGGGCTATCGCGCGCTGGAACTCAGCGCCGAGCGGGGTGCGCGTGAGCGCAGCTATTTCGGCGTCTACACGGTGCGTGACGGAGAGGGGGTCCGCGAGCTCGATCACGGCACCACCGTCCACGGCATCCAGCTGCGCGGTTCGCCCGCACGCGAGCGGACGCCGACCACCTATTATGTCGCCGGATCGGGCGTGGGGCAGGCGATGCTGGCGCTCGGCCCGCTTTATGGCCCGGCAGCGCGCGTCGGTGTCGTCGGGCTGGGGACGGGTACTTTGTCTTGCTACGCCCGCCCGGGCGAGCAGTGGCGCTTCTACGAGATCGACCCGGCGGTCGTGCGGATCGCGCGCGATACCGGCCAGTTCAGCTATCTGTCGCGCTGCCTTCCCGATCCGGTGATCCGGATCGGCGACGCGCGGATCGCGCTGGCGGGGGAGCGGACCGCAAGCCTCGACCTGCTCGCGCTCGATGCCTTCTCGTCGGATACGGTGCCGATGCACCTGATGACGCGCGAGGCGTTTGCGACCTATGGCCGCGTGGTGTCACGCAACGGACTGCTGCTCGTCCATATCTCGAACCGCTATATCGACCTCGAACCCGTGGTCGCCGCTGCCGCGCGCGAGGCGGGGTGGCACGCCGTCCACCTGCTCTATCGTCCCTCGCCGCTCGACGCCGATCATCCCTCGCCATCGGACTGGATCGCGCTGTCGCGCGACCCGCGGGCGATCGCGCTGCTCCGGCAACGCAATTCGGGCTGGGAGCCGATCGTCGCACGCGAGGGCATGGCCGCATGGACCGACGATTATTCGACGATCCTGCCGCTGCTCAAGGGGCTCTGGTAGGCTGAGGGGGGCGGCGTCAGGCGGCGGGGAGGCTCGCCTGGATCTGCGCGATCGTCATACCCTGCTTCTCGGCTTCGGCCTGCGCCGCGTCGCGCACGGCGTCGAGCGCGGGATAGGCCGGCGCGAGCGTCGCCGCGCGATCGGTCGCGCGACGCTCGATATCGGTGACCAGCAGCGACGTCTGCGCCCGCCAGTCGTCGAGACCGGCCAGCGCGGTCTGGGCCGTCAGCCACGGCTCGCTGCCGACCGCACCGCCGCGTGCGGCACGGGCGGCGGCCTGGGTGCTCGCCGCATCCTTCGCAAAGCCCGTCCTGATCCGGTCGAGCTGCGTCCGGAACGCCGCGATGTCGGTGTCGAGCGTCGGGTCGGGCTGGACCACCACCGGCTTGCCCGCGGGTTCGCCAAAGCCGATCGATTCGGTCGGGCGGATCCCGAGCGAGGGATAGCTGGCGGGATCCTTGCTGCAGGCGCCGACCGCCAGGGCGGGTGCGAGAAGAAGGGCGATCAGCGCGGGGCGGGAAGGCTGTTTCATGCCCGCCGCTCTATGCCGCCGACGCGGCGTACACAACTTTATCGCGCAACACCCTTGCGCCGCGAAAAATGCCTGCTATCAGCGCCCCTCCAGTGCACCCATAGCTCAGCTGGATAGAGCATCAGACTACGAATCTGAGGGTCGGGCGTTCGAATCGCTCTGGGTGCACCATCGTCCACAACCTGCCGCGGCACGACGCCGTCCGCGATTACTTCTTATCATATCCGCACCGCATCGACGTCGCGACGCAACTGTCCTGTCGCATCACGCAATGCTCCCGAGCTTTTCGACATCCCCTGCAAACTTCTTGCTGCGGCCGCTTGCACAGCTGCGAAGTGCTGGGTATAGGCGCCCCTCCAGTCACCGGTCGGTCCCCCAAGGGCGTAACGATCGGACTCCGTCGGGGAGTAGCTCAGCCTGGTAGAGCACTGTCTTCGGGAGGCAGGGGCCGGAGGTTCGAATCCTCTCTTCCCGACCATCATGCATCGCATGATCATCGCTTGCCCAGGCGGCAGGCCGTATATCCAGCACCATCAAAGCCGTTAAGGCCAACAAGGTCTTGGTCGCGTCGTGTCCGTGCTCGAGCGGCATTCCGACCTGGCCGCCTCCGGGCCGATGGGCGCGCGCAGGCGTAAAGCGCGCTGCCTAGTGCGTAGTTTCCGAGGCTGAGATCGCACGGGGCGATCCCGTACTCCTCGACTCCCTGACCGTCTCCGGCGCGGCGCGCGATCGGATGAGGGTCGGCGCAGGATGGAGTCGGCGCGATGATGGATGACGAGCCCGTTGCGGCCCAGCCTCGGCATGCCGTGATCCTGTGCCATCCGGATCCCGCGAGCTTCAACCATGCGATCGCGCACCGCTATTGCGAGGCGGTGCGCGCGAACGGCCAGCACGTCGTACTGCGCGACCTCTATGCGCTGGGCTTCGATCCGGTGCTCAAACCGGCGGAATTGCCGACGCGGGATGCCGCGGTTCTCGCGCACGACGTGGAGGACGAACGCGCGGCGATCGCGGGCTGCGACGTGTTCGTCCTCGTCTACCCGCTCTGGTTCGGCTCCCCTCCGGCGGTGATGAAGGGCTATATCGAGCGCGTGTTCGGCGCCGGGATCGAGCCTGTCGCGGTCCAGCAGCGTGCGCGCAGCCTGCTGCTCGGCGGCAAGCGGCTGCTGACCTTCACGACCGCGGCGGGCAGCCGGGTCTGGCTCGACGATCAGGGGCTTGGAACGGGGCTGACGATCATGGTCGACCAGTATCTGGTCCACGCCTTCGGCATGCGGTCGCAGGAACAGCGCCGATTCGCCAATATCACCAGCCATCTCGATCCGCAGGTCGCCGGCCAGCATCTGAACGCCGTCACTGCGCAGGCAAACCGCACCTGCGCACAACTCGCGTTCGGCGACGAAGCGCTGCTGCGCGACCCTACGCTGAGCAGCCGGCTCGCCGGCTGATGCGCCCCGATCAAAGGACTATCGACATGTGCCCCACACCGCCCGCGACCCCCGCCGTTCGTCCACGGGCGCCGCACTCTTGACCGGTCTGGCCCACAAGGCACCGCCGCATGTCGTGACGCGCGCCGATCCGTTGTCGCCCGATGAGCTGCACCGGATGGACGCCTATTGGCGTGCCGCCAACTACCTGTCGGTCGGCCAGATCTATCTGCGCGACAACGCGCTGCTCGAACGCCCGCTGACGGTCGCCGACGTCAAGCCGCGGCTGCTCGGCCACTGGGGCACGACGCCGGGCCTGAACTTCCTCTACGTCCATCTCAACCGGCTGATCGTCGCGCACGACCTCGACATGATCAACATCATCGGGCCGGGGCATGGCGGGCCGGGGCTGGTGGCCCACACCTATCTCGAGGGCTCCTATACCGAGCGCTATCCCGCGATCGAGCGCAGCCGGTCGGGCATGCACCGGCTGTTCCGGCAATTCTCCTGGCCGGGCGGAATCCCCAGCCATGTCGCGCCCGAGACGCCGGGATCGATCCACGAGGGCGGCGAGCTCGGCTATTCGCTGGCACATGCTTACGGCGCGGCGTTCGACAATCCGGACCTGCTGGTCGCGTGCGTGATCGGCGACGGCGAGGCGGAGACGGGGGCGCTGGCGGCGAGCTGGCATTCGAACAAGTTCCTCAACCCCGCGCGCGACGGCGCGGTCCTGCCGATCCTGCACCTCAACGGGTTCAAGATCGCCAACCCCACGCTCCTCGCGCGGATCGACGAGGACGAGCTCGACGCGCTGTTGCGCGGCTATGGGCATGAGCCGCTCTATGTCGGCGGCAGCGACCCCGCGCTCGTCCACCAGCAGCTCGCCGCCGCGCTCGACACCGCACTGGCGAGGATCCAGGCGATCCAGGCCGAGGCACGCATCCCCGGCGGGACGCCCGAACGCCCGCGATGGCCGATGATAGTGTTCCGCACGCCCAAGGGGTGGACCGGCCCCAAGACCGTCGACGGCAAGCCGGTCGAAGGCACGTGGCGCGCGCATCAGGTCCCGATCGCGGACTTCAAGGACCCCGAGCATCTGCGGCTGCTCGACGAGTGGATGCGCAGCTACTGTCCCGAGGAGCTGTTCGACGCGGCGGGCAAGTTCCTCGACATCTACGCCTCGCTCGCCCCGACCGGGCATCGGCGGATGGGGTCGAACCCGCACGCCAATGGCGGCGAGACGATGGTGCCGCTGTCGCTGCCCGACTTCCGCGCGCATGCCGTACCGGTCGACGCGCCGGGCACGGTCATGGCCGAGGCGACGCGGGTGTTCGGTCGCTATCTGCGCGACGTGATGACGCTCAACATGCCGAACGTGAACTTCCGCCTGTTCGGGCCCGACGAGACCGCGTCGAACCGTCTCGCCGATGTCTATGACGTGTCGGGCAAGGTCTGGATGGCGCAGGTCGAGGCGGTCGACGAGCATCTGACCGCCGACGGCCGCGTGATGGAGGTGCTGAGCGAGCATCTGTGCCAGGGCTGGCTCGAGGGCTATCTGCTCACCGGCCGCCACGGGCTGTTTTCCTGTTACGAGGCGTTCGTCCACATCGTCGATTCGATGGTCAACCAGCATGCCAAATGGCTGAAGGTGACGCGCGGCATCCCGTGGCGGCGGCCGATCGCGTCGCTCAACTATCTGCTGACGTCGCATGTCTGGCGACAGGATCACAATGGCCTGTCGCATCAGGATCCGGGGTTCATCGATCACGTCGCCAACAAGACCGCGGAGGTCACGCGGATCTATCTGCCCCCCGACGCCAATTGCCTGTTGTCGGTCGGCGACCATTGCCTGCGCAGCCGCGGCTATGTGAACGTGATCGTCGCGGGCAAGCAGCCCGAATGGCAATGGCTGGGGATCGACGCGGCGGTGCGGCACTGCACTGCGGGCGCCGGCATCTGGGACTGGGCGGGCGACGATGCGGAGCCCGATGTGGTGATGGCGTGTGCGGGCGACGTGCCGACGCTCGAGACGCTGGCGGCGGTCACGCTGCTGCGTGCCTATGTCCCCGATATCCGGATCCGGGTTGTCAATGTCGTCGACCTCATGGTGCTGCAGCCGCGATCCGAACATACCCACGGCCTCGACGAGCGCGAATTCGACGCGCTGTTCACGCGCGACACACCGGTGATCTTCGCGTTCCACGGCTATCCCGCGATGATCCACAAGCTGACCTACCGCCGCGCGAACCATGCCAATATCCATGTCCGCGGCTACAAGGAAATGGGCACGACGACGACGCCGTTCGACATGGTGGTGCTGAACGATCTCGACCGGTACCGGCTGGCGCTCGACGCGATCGAGCGCATCCCGCGGTTCCGCGACCGCGTCCCGCGCGAGACCGCGCGCTACTGGACGACGATGGAACGGCACAAGCTGTACATCGCCGAACAGGGCGACGATCTGCCGGAGGTGCGCGACTGGCAATGGGCGCGCTGATCCTCGCGCTGAACAGCGGGTCGTCGACGGTGAAATACGGGCTCTACGCCGTCGACCCGGAGCCTGCGTTGCTGATCGGCGGGACGATCGAGACCGCCAACGGTCGTGTTTCGGTCCTCGACGCGCTCGACGCCGCGTTGCGGGACAGCCCGGCGCCGACCGCGATCGGCCACCGGATCGTCCATGGCGGCCCGCACCGTACCGCGCATTGCCTGATCGACGATGCGGTCACCGCGGATCTGGTCGCGGCCTGTGCGTTCGCGCCGCTCCATGGTCCCGCGGCACTCGCGCTGATCGCGGCCGCACGCGCGCGCTATCCCGGGATGCCGCAGGTCGCCTGCTTCGACACCGCGTTTCATGCCGATCTGCCCGATGTTGCGCAGGTCCTCCCGATCCCGCGTCACTACCGCGCAAGCGGGGTGCGGCGGTACGGCTTTCACGGCCTGTCGTGCGAATCGATCCTGGCGCAGCTCGGCGAAGGCGTCCCGTCGCACCTCGTCATCGCGCATCTCGGCAACGGGGCGAGCGTCACTGCGGTGCGCGACGGGCGATCGGTCGATACCAGCATGGGGCTGACGCCATCGGGCGGGGTGACGATGGCGACGCGGACGGGGGATATCGACCCCGGCATCCTGCTGTACCTGCTCCGCGAGACCGGGCTCGACGCTGATGAACTGGCGACGATGATCGATCACAATTCGGGAATGGCGGGGATCTCGGGACTGTCGGGCGACATGCGCGTGCTGCGCGCGGCGGCCGGGAGCAATCCCGATGCCGACCTCGCGATCCGGATGTTCGAGCGATCGGTCTGCAAGCAGATCGCGGCGATGGCTGCGACGCTCGGGGGGATCGACCTGCTCGTGCTGACCGGCGGGATCGGCGAACATGACCGCGCGACCCAGCAGGCGATCGGTACCGGCCTGGCATGGCTGCCGGGCATGGCAATCCGGATCGTCGCCTCGCGCGAGGATGACGAGATCGCCCGTCATGCCGCCCGGCTGAGCCAGACGGCGATCGTCCGACCCTGACGCTGACCCCATCTGCCCGTGCGGCGTCCTTAGCCGGCGAGCGTCAGCATGGCGGCCGCGATAGCCGCGAGCAGCGCACCGTCGGTCGTCGCGCGGTCGAGGATCCGGTCCCCCTGACGGTCCGCCGCGGCGATCAGGTCCGGCGACGGCACCCGCCCGTCGAGCAGGATCGCCCGGCCAGCCCAGCCCAGGCCCCGCATCGCGGCAAGCGCCGCCATCCCGTCGTCATCCTGCCCCGCCAGCCGGGGATCGGAGAGGTCGAGGATGATGCACGCATGGTCGCGCGATGCCGGATCGGACACCAGGGCCGCACAGCTTGCATAGGACCGTACCCGGTAGCGTTCGGAGAGCAGCAGGATCTGCCGCGCACGGCGTCGCGCAGGATTGCCGTCGACCAGCGAGATGCCCGGGCTGGTGTGCAGAAGCGGGGCCGGTGGAGTCATCGTCGATCCTTGTCGGACCTTCGATGACAGGACCCGCGGACCCGGTCTGTACGTAAAACACGGGGGGGCGCTCAGGCCGGGTCGGCAGGTTCCCCCAGACCCGCGGCAAAGGCGATGCGCAGCACGTCCGAGAGGCTGCGCGCCATCAGCTTTTCCATCAGATTGGCGCGGTGGACCTCGACCGTCCGCGTCGCGATGTCGAGATCGAACGCGATCAGCTTGTTCGGCCGGCCCAGGACCATCCCGTCCAGCACGTCGCGCTCGCGCGGGGTCAGCGCTGCGAGCAGGACGCGGGCCTCGGCCGCGGCAAGCTGGTCGCGACCGATCCGTGCAGCCTTGGCGAGCGCGGTCTCGATCGCCGCGAGCAACGTCGCGCGCTCGAACGGTTTTTCTAAGAACTCGATCGCCCCCGCCTTGATCGCGCGCACCGCAAGCGCGACGTCGCCGTGCCCGGTCAGCATGATCACGGGCAGGGCGATGCCGCGCTGCGCCAGCGTCGCCTGGACCTCGAGCCCGTCGATATCGGGCATCCGCACGTCGAGCAGAACGCAGCCACGCGCCTCGCGCGTCACGTGCTTCAGGAAATGTGTGCCCGACACATGCGTCTCGACCGCATAGCCCGCCTTGCGCAGCAGGAAGCCGACCGACTGGCGGATCGCGGGATCGTCGTCGACGACGTGCACGACTCGGCTGGTCTCATCCATCGACAACATCCTGTGTGGCGAGCGGTATCGTGAAGTGGAAGGCGGTACCGGCGGGGCATGTCGGTTCGACCCAGATCCGGCCGCCATGCGCCTCGACGATCGTCCGACAGATCGACAGGCCAAGGCCCATGCCGTCGCTCTTGGTCGTCGAGAACGCGTCGAACAGGCGTTCGCGGATCGCCGGATCGATGCCCGCACCGGTATCGGCCACGCTGATCCGCACCCAGCCTTCGCGATCCGCCAGCGTCGCGATCGTCAGCCGCTTGTCGGGCGCGCAGGCCATCGACTGGATGGCGTTGCGGATCAGATTGACCAGGACCTGCTGGATCTGGATGCGGTCGACCCGCACCAGATCGGCGCCCTGGCGGATATCGGTGGTGACCGTGATCCCCGCCTCGTGCGCGCCGAGCAGCCCCAGGCTGATCGCCTCCTCGACAAGCGCGGCGAGCGGTTCGACGCGAAGCGCGGTGTCGCCGCCCTCGACGAACGCGCGCAGCCGCCGGACGATCGTGCCGGCGCGCAGCGACTGAGCCGCCGCGAGCTCGAGCGCCTCGGCGATCTCCGCCAGCAGCGGTGACGGCGCGTCGCCGATCATGTCCCGCGTCGCCTCCAGATAATTGGCGATCGCGGTCAGCGGCTGGTTGATCTCATGCGCGAGCGTCGATGCCATCGTGCCCATCGCGCTGACCCGCGAGACGTGGACCAGCTCGGCCTGCAGTTCCTTCAACCGGCGCTCGGTCGCCTGGCGCTGGCTGATGTCGCGGATGAAGCCGGTGAAGATCCGCTCGCCCGCGATCGACGCCTCGCCGACCGCGAGCTCGATCGGAAAGACCTCGCCATTCTTGCGCAGCCCGTGTTCGAGCCGGACATTGCCGATGACATGCCGCACCCCGGTCCGCCGGTAGGTGTGCAGATGCGCGTCATGCGCAGCGGCATTCGCGGGCGGCATCAGCATCGCGACGTTTCGACCGATCACCTCGTCCGTCTCATAGCCGAAGACGAGCGCGGCGGCGGCGCTGAACGATACGATGACGCCGTATTCGTTCATCACGATCATCGCATCGGGGACGGTGTTCAGGATCGAGCGCAGATGATGTTCGCGGCGCAGGATCGCGGCCTCCGCCGCCTTTTCGTCGGTGATGTCGCGGATCACCTTGCCAAAGCCGCGCAGCGCGCCCGCGTCGTCGTGCAGCGCGGTGATCGTCACGCTCGCCAGAAATTCCGATCCGTCCTTGCGGACGC
>NZ_JPJC01000242.1:0-14201 GCF_000733135.1 Sphingomonas sp. FUKUSWIS1 | reverse complement strand
TCGAGATCGGCGCGCGGCTTGCCCGCCGCGACGTCTTCGGCCGGGTAGAAGATCGCGGCATCGCGGCCGATGATCTCGGCCTCGGTCCATCCCTTGATCCGCTCGGCGCCCCGGTTCCAGATCGTCACGCGCCCCTGCGGGTCGAGCATGTAGATCGCATAGGTCGTCGCCGCGTCGATCAGCAGGCCGAGTTCCTCCGCCAGCACGGCGGGACGTCCGGCAGCCGGGTCGCCCATATCGGACGGATGCGCGATCATGCGGGTGGGGCGGCCGGTCGGGCTGGGCGCGTGCGGTTCATCGGGCTCTGGGCCTTGTCCGGCAGTCGGGTCCGATACGCCGGCGGCCAAGATCATGGTCGCCGGTACGGAGCCGGCCTGCATGATAGACCAGAACCGCCGCACCGGCCACCGCCGGCCGCTCGCATGCCGCTGTGACCAGAACGGGTCAGGCGGGCGGCGATGCCAGCGTCAGTCGCAGGATCATCGCGGAGGGATCGCCAGGGCAGGGGGCGGCCGTCCAGCCCCGCTCGCGCTCCATGTCGATCGCCTGGTGATTGTCGCGGCTCTCGATCGATTCGAGCGTGCGGAGGCCCTTGGCCCGCGCGAAGATCGCGACGTGATCGAGCAGGACCCAGCTGATCCCGCGTCGCTTGAAATCGCTGCGGATCGCGACCGCGACCTCCGCGCGCAGGCCGTCGTCATCGCCGACCATCATCGCGGTCGCGAGGATCCGGCCGCTGCCGATCTCGCAGGCGAGGAAATGCTCGCTATGTTCGTGATCGACGCGCAGCAGCGCGAGCAGCTGTTCGTGCCCGACATGGTCGATCGCGCTGAGGAACCGGAAGCGCAGATCCTCCTTGCCGACATGCGTGAAGAAGTCAGCCAGCGCCGCCTCGTCGTCCGGCGTGATCGGGCGGACGTGAAACGCGTAGCCGGTCCGGGTCGTCAGATCCGCGCTCCAGTCGGTGGCCGGCGCGGGGAGGGTATCTGGCGAATCGGTGTTGCGGGCGGCATCGGCCATGCTGGCATCCTTCCACGGGGTGCACGCCCTCGAAAATGAGGACGGCCCCGGGTAGCGCCCGCTCGCTCGTCGCTGCACCGTCGGGAAACACGTAGCGACACGGTTGCCGCACACGACGAACGGCGCGATCCGATAGAAGCCAACGATGTCAGGATGTGTGGACTTGGTGACCCCTACGAGAATCGAACTCGTGCTTACGCCGTGAGAGGGCGTCGTCCTAACCGCTAGACGAAGGGGCCGTGTAGTCGAGCCGCGCTCCTACGGAAGCGGGGCGCGGGCGTCAAGGCGGTGCGGCGGCAAAATCGCGCGACGTGCACGTTTTGCCGCCGGATCGCCTTGACGATCGTCGTCGTCAGGCAGCGACCTTCTTGCGCTCGGCCATTTCGGCGTTGAGCATTTCGGCCAGAAGAAACGCCATCTCAAGGCTTTGGCTGGCGTTCAGGCGCGGATCGCAATGCGTGTGATACCGGTCCGCCAGGCTCTGCTCGGTGACGTCGACCGCGCCGCCGGTGCATTCGGTGACGTTCTGCCCGGTCATCTCGATATGGATGCCGCCGGCATGCGTGCCCTCGGCGCGGTGCACCGCGAAGAAGCCGCGGACCTCGGCGAGGATGCGCTCGAACGGCCGTGTCTTGTAGCCATTGGCCGCCTTCACGACGTTCCCGTGCATCGGGTCGCACGACCAGACGACGGGATGCCCCGCGCGGGTCACCGCACGGACGAGCTTGGGCAGCGCGGCCTCGATCGAATCATAGCCATAGCGCGTGATCAGCGTCATCCGGCCGGGGATGCGCGCGGGATTGAGCGTGTCGAGCATCCGCAACAGCGCGTCCGGCTCGAGGCTCGGGCCGCATTTGATGCCGATCGGATTGCCGATGCCGCGCAGATATTCGACATGGCTCGACCCCTCGAATCGCGTCCGGTCGCCGATCCACAGGAAATGCGCGCTCGTGTCGTACCAGTCGCCGGTCAGCGAATCCTGCCGGGTCAGCGCCTGCTCATATTGCAGCAGCAACGCCTCGTGGCTGGTGTAGAAATTGGTCTGGGCGAGCTGCGGCACGGTTTCCGGATCGATCCCGCAGGCCGCCATGAACTCGAGCGCCTCGCCGATCCGGTCCGCGGTCTCGGCATATTTCTTCGACCAGGGGCTGCGGCCCATGAAGTCGTGCGTCCAGCGATGCACCTGATGCAGGTTGGCATACCCGCCCTGCGCGAACGCGCGGAGCAGGTTGAGCGTCGCCGCCGACTGCGAATAGGCGCGGATCATCCGCTGCGGATCGGGGGCGCGCGACTCGGCCGTGAAGGCGATGTCGTTGACGTTGTCGCCGCGATAGCTCGGCAGCTCGACGCCGCCGATCGTCTCGGTATTGGCCGAGCGCGGCTTGGCGAACTGGCCCGCCATGCGGCCGAGCTTCACGACCGGCAGCTTGGACGCGAAGGTCAGCACGACCGCCATTTGCAGGATGACGCGGAAGGTATCGCGGATGTTGTTCGCGCTGTGCTCGGCAAAGCTCTCGGCGCAGTCGCCGCCCTGGAGCAGGAACGCCTTGCCCGCCGCAACCTCGGCGAGACTCGCGGTCAGGTTGCGCGCCTCGCCGGCGAAGACGAGCGGCGGAAACGTCGCAAGCTGTGCGGTCGCGGCGTCGAGCGCGCCGGCGTCGGGATACGAGGGGAGCTGGCGGGCTTCGTGCGTGGTCCAGCTGTCGGGGGCCCAGTTCGCGGCCATAATTGTTCGTCCGATTGGTGAATTCGAGGCGCGGCCATGCGCCGAATCGGCTTTTGGCGCAATCAAGTAAAGCTTGCAGGCGCACGAGTACCGGATCCAGGGCTTGGCTGATTGCAGCGAGCCGGTCGGTCAGGGTTGCCCGAGATTGTATAGAAAGCGCTTCTCAATGTCGGGCAGGTTTGGCACAGGGCGACGATGGATCTTCCCTTGCGAATTATCATTGCATTTTCGATCGTTGGCGTCGGTGTCGCGATCGGCGTGCCCGTCCTGATCATGATGATGAAGCGCCGCCGTCGCGACAGGCGCCGCCGTCGCGGAATCAAGGACTATAACAGCCCGAACAACGGCACCGCGCGCAGCTGATCGTGCGACCGCCGGTGCCTGCCACCGACGCTATCGTTCAATAGCCCGCTGCAAGATCAGCGACGTTCCGCATCGCGGACCCCGCGCGGTACGCCTGCAGATTGTCGAGGAACATCGCCGCTCCGCGCTGGAACATCCTCGTCTGGCTGCGACCCGACAGATGCATCGTCAGGATCGTGTTGGGCGCGGACCACAAGGGGTGATCGGCCGGCAACGGTTCGGGATGCGTCGGATCGAGGAACGCCCCGCCAATCTGTCCCGAACGCAGGGCGGCGAGCAACGCCTCGTCGTCGATCATGTCGCCGCGCGCGATGTTGATCAGCCATGCGCTGTCCTTCATCGCGGCAAGCTCGCCGCTGCCGATCAGCGTCTTGGTTGCATCGGTCGAGGGCGCGGCAAGCACCACCCAGTCGAACTCCCCGAGACGGCCGCGCCAGGCATCGGGCGTGAGCGTCCCGTCGCGCCCGGTCCGGGTCACGCCGGTCACGTCGACGCCAAAGGCGGCGAGCCGATCGCCGATCATCGCGCCGATCGTGCCATAGCCAATGACCAGCGCACGCGTGTCGGCAAGCTCGATCTTGCCTGGCGCGTCCTTCAGCCAGACATGCTCGTCCTGCGCGCGGAGGACGGTGTCGAAGCGCTTGGCGGCGACGAGTATCCCCATCACCGCATATTCTGCGACCGCGACGGCGTTGATGCCCGCACCGTTGGTCAGGATCACGCCCCGGTCGTGCAGCCATGCAAGCGGGAAGGCGTCGAGTCCCGCATAGATGGTCGACACCCATTTCAGCTGCGGCCCGGCGGCGCGAATCGCGTCCGCCACCAGGTGAGTCGGCTGCATGTCGACCCAGGCGATGTCCGCATCGGCGATCGCCGCATTCGCCTCGCTGGGCGTTGCAAACCATTCGACGTCGAGATCGGACGGCAGATGCGGTTCGAGCAGCGGGCGGGCGGCGGCGGGGAGGACGGCTTTCATCCCCGCCTCTGTACCGCGCTTCGGGTGCGACGCCAAAGCGCGGAGTCGTCTCCGCCGCCAATCAGCCGATCCGCCAGTCCCAGCCGAGCGGATCACCGTCCATCACCTCGACCCCGGCGCTGGCGAGGTCGTCGCGGATAGCATCGGACCGCGGGAAGTCCTTCGCAGCCCGCGCGGCGCGGCGCTCGGCAAGGCGTTCGTCGACGGCTGCGGCGTCGAGCGTGGCCGAGGCCGGCCGGACGCGCAGATCCTCGCGGCGCAGGGCTGCGAGATCGAGTCCCAGCACCGCATCGAAATCGGCCAGCGCGGCGAGTCGGTCGGCGGGCGACAGCCGCTTGTCCGCGAGCAGTTCGTCGAGGACCGGCAAGGCGCGCGGCGTTGCGAGGTCGTCGCAGACCGCGATGTCGAGTCGGTCGCGGTAGCCGGCGAGCAGCGCGCGGACGGCGTCGGTCGCGGGTTTGGCGGGATCGCTGGATGCCGCACGGTCGCGCAACGCCTGCACGGTGAGCGCCAGCCGCTTCAGCCGCGTCGTCGCCGCCGCCAGATTGTCCCAGGAGAATTCCAGCTCGCTGCGATACTGCGCCTGCAGGCACATCAGCCGATAGGCGAGCGGGTGGAAACCGCGATCGATAAGCGTCTGGAGCGTCGTGAACTCGCCGCCGGATTTCGACATCTTTCCCGAGCGTTCGACAAGAAAGTTGTTGTGCATCCAGAGGTTCGCCCCGGTGTCCGCACACCCGCAACGCGCCTGATTCTGCGCGATCTCGTTCGGGTGGTGGATCTCGCGGTGGTCGATGCCGCCGGTGTGGATGTCGAACTGCGGGCCCAGATATTTCTGGCTCATCACCGAGCATTCGAGATGCCAGCCCGGCGCACCGCGTCCCCAGGGCGAGTCCCATTCCATCTGGCGCATCTCGCCGGGCGCCGATGTCCGCCAGATCGCGAAATCCTGCGGGTGGCGCTTGCCCGCGACCGGATCGATCCGGCTCTCGCCGGCATCGTCGTTCGACCGGGCAAGCCGGCCATAGTCCGGGACCGTGCTGGTATCGAAATACAGCCCGTCCTTGAGCACGTAGCAATGCTCCGGCGCGATAGCCTCGGCAAAGGCGATCATCTCCGCGATATGGTCGGTCGCGAGCGGGAAGCGGGTCGGCGTGCGGATGTGGAGGTCGATCAGGTTGCGTTTGAAGGCTTCGGTGTAATGTCTTGCGATTGACCAGATATCCTGCCCGCTGGCGCGCGCGGCGGCCTCCATCTTGTCGTCGCCCGCATCGGCATCTGACGTCAGGTGGCCGACATCGGTGATGTTGACGATGTGCGTGAGGCCAAAGCCCTTCCACGTCAGCGTCCGCGACAGCGTGTCGGTAAAGACATAGGCGCGCAAATTGCCGATATGCGCATAGTTGTAGACGGTCGGTCCGCAGGAATAGAGCCCGACATTGGCGGGATCGATCGGCGCAAACGGCTCGAGCCGGCGCGTCAGGCTGTTATACAGGGTCAGGGCATGCGTGGTCATGCGCGGCTCTTAGCGCTGGCTTGGCAGGCCCGCAAACCGCCTCCCGACGTGAACCCCGACACTGACCGGGCGGGTTTGGCTTGAAACAGCGGGCACACGCTGTTAGGGGCTCCCGTTCATGCGGCGCGGACTTGTTCGCGACGGCACTATCCATTCGTATCTATTCGACCGGAGCTTAACGGGTTTATGCAAATCATCGTCCGCGACAACAACGTCGACCAGGCCCTTCGCGCGCTCAAGAAGAAGCTGCAGCGTGAAGGCGTGTATCGCGAGATGAAGTTGCGCCGCCACTACGAGAAGCCGTCGGAAAAGCGCGCTCGCGAGCGTGCGGCTGCGATCCGTCGTTCGCGCAAGCTCGAGCGCAAGCGCGCCGAGCGCGACGGCGCACGCTAAGCTTCGCCTGCAGTAGGAACCCTCGGCTGCACGCGCAGCCAGGGTTTTGGGGGCCGCGTCACCGCGGCTCCGATTACGAATTCTACGGCACGCGCGGCGCTCCGGCGTGACCAGATGACCCGGGGTTTGTCCGATGTCGACCGTCACCGCCGTTCCGCTGCAGCCGACCAAGCGCAGCTATCTGATCTATCTGTGGCTGGGCATCGCGCTCGCGCTGATCGGCGCCGTCGCGCTTGCGCGCCAGGGTGACGATCCGCTGACCCGCAACGGGCGCGCCAAGGGCGTCGTCACCACCGCCTCGGGCCTCCAGTACAAGATTCTGACGCCGGGCAAGCCCGGTGCCGCCAAGCCGACCGATGCCGACGTCGCGCTGGTGAATTACGAGGGCAAGCTCCTCAACGGCACCACCTTCGACAAGTCGCAGCAGCCGACGCCGCTGCCCGTCACGGGCGTCGTCCCCGGCTTTTCCGAAGCGCTCAAGCTGATGCCTAAGGGCGGCAAGTACCGCTTCTGGCTGAAGCCCTCGCTCGGCTATGGCGACAAGGTCAGCGGACCGATCCCGGCCAACTCGACGCTCGTGTTCGACGTCGAACTGCTCGACTTCCTGCCGCAGAGCGTCGTCCAGCAGATGCAGGCGCAGCAGCAGATGCAGATGCAGCAGGGTGCGCCGGGCGCCGGCGGCGCGGTACCGCAGCCGCGCTGATCGCCTCGTCGGGCGGTGCGCCGCCCGACCCGCCGGACTCGGCATCATGATACAGGGCCGTCCGTGACTGATCGTCGCGGGCGGCCTTGTTATGTCGGCGTGACGCGGATCATGCAGGGTTCGGCCGACGCGCCCGGTGACGCTTCGATTATCTCGCGCCCGCACGCCTTGGCCAAGGGTGGGCGCGCCGCGTCAGGGGTCAAACACCATCCGGCATTACAGCGGCATGGCGGATCGTGCCCGACCGCTGACGCCCGTGTCCGCGTCTCAGTCTCGCACATCGTCGCGGTCTATGGTCGATCGCAGTGTCACACGGTGGCTTGCGAAGCCGTGCACGGCGGGGAGGGGGCGCTGGAACATCGCCGCATCCGCCCCGGGCCCATCTGCGGCAGGCAAAAAAATAGCGGCCCGAAGACCGCTATTTTCCCGAACTGAGCCTAGGCTTAGTTGCTGTCGCTGTCGTCGTCGTTATCGGCAACGATAACGATGCCGCCGACAACGGCTGCTGCTGCGAGGACTGCAACGATAACGCCGCCGCCTGCAACCTTGTTCTTCTTTGCGGTAACCGAACCGGCGCGAGCCGACTTCGAGACCGAAAGGCTTGCTGCCGAATTAACCGGTGCTGCCATGGCCGGAGCAACTGCCATCGTGGCTGCTGCTGCGGTCAGGAGATACTTCCCAAGACGCATGATGAACTCCCTTTGTGCTCGTCGCGTAGGTCTTTGGCACGAAACCTGACCTTGCGCAACCGAGGTAACTGGAACGGTACGGAAGAGTTCCATACTGTTGCGAGCGGGCAACATGCCCTGATCGCCCTGGGGGTATACCCTATTGTAGTAAGACGAGAAGGCATAGTTTTCAGGATTCGAGAGAATTTTCCGACGAGCCGGGGCGGGGTGCCGTCTGCAACGTCCATGTGCGATCGCCCTCGATTCCCAGCGCAGTCAGCCGACCGGTCGCATAGGCGCCCGTATCTATGCCGATACGATGCGCCATCGTCTGGACCTCTTCGATCACCGTGTGGCCATGGACGATCATCTTGTCGAGCGGGCTGCGATGATCGAGAAAAGGATCGCGAATCCAACGCAGATCCGAACCGCGCTGGTCTGCGAGCGGCGTTCCCGGACGGACGCCCGCATGCACGAACGCATAGTCGCCGATCGTGATCAGATCCTCGAAGCCCGCCAGGAACGCGCGATGCGCCTCGGGTACGAGCTGCGCGAGACGCTGCACCAGCTCCTCGTAATCGAGCCGCTCATATTCCGCCGCATCCATGCCATAGCTCAGCACCGTCTCGCGACCGCCGATCCGGCAGAAGAGGCGTAGCGCCTTGGGCTCGCCGTCGAGCGCGCCGAGGAAGATCTCCTCGTGATTGCCCTGCAGGAAGCGCACGTCGGCGCGCGCCGCGGCATAGCCGATCAACCGATCGATCACCGCGGCCGAGCCCGGACCCCGATCGACGATATCGCCCAGGAAGATGACCGTCGTCTCCGCCGCACCGCGCGCCGCATCGTCCGCGTCGATCTGCGCGATCAGATCGTCGAGCAGATCGGCACAGCCATGGATGTCGCCGACCGCATAGACGCGCCGGCCTTCAGGGATCGAGCAGGACCGGCCCGCGGATCGCGGGGCCTTGGACCGAAAGAATCTTGAAATCATAAAGTCTATATCCGTTGGCACCGCACATAGAGGCTCGGGCGCGCCGTCGCAACGCGGCGCGGTTCGTCGACTCCTGCGCGAGGGTGGATGGCGTGCGGCTGAAAGCCGTCTATCAGGGCTGCATGTCGATCGTCATGCGTCTCCTGCCCGCAGTCCTGCTAAGCGCAGGTGCGGCCTCCGCGGTTCCGCCGCCGTCCGTCTCCCTCGCCGGCACCACCGCCGCCCCGGCTGCAGCACCCGCGGAGGCCCCGCCCAGGGCATTCTTCGAAGCACTGCGCGCCGCGGATCTGCGGCTGGCGACGATCGGATACCGACTGACCTCCGCCAATGCGGCGTTGTGCGATCGTCTTCAGCCGCAGATCGGCATGCCGATCCATGCGCTCAACCAATATAGTGCGGAGGCCAGGCCGAATGCGATCGGCGTGTTCGGGTTCGAAACGCTGCTGGGGGTCGAGGCGGTGGTCGCCGACGGACCGGCCGCGCGCGCAGGCGTCCGGTCGGGGGATTCGATCCAGCTGCTCGCGGGCAAGCGGCAACCCGGGATCGGTGCCGCGGACACCGCGGAAACCCCCGCCGACCGCGACGCCGCCGAGGCGCTGATCGCAGCGCAGCCGCCCGGCGCACCGATCGCGATGACGGTCCTGCGCGACGGGCGCGCGGTCACGGTCTCGATCCCGGCTGTCGCGGGATGCCGCTCGCGATTCGAGATCCTGCTCGGCAGCGGCCTCGATGCGAGCGCGGACGGCGCGGTCGTCCAGATCGGCGAGAAGTATTTCGAGGGCTATAGCGATGCCGAGATCGCGGTCATCGTCGCGCACGAGCTGGCGCACAACATCCTGCGCCACCGCGACCGGCTCGACGCGGCGAAGATCAGTCGCGGGCTGATGGCGGAACTCGGCCGCAACGGCCGGCTGATCCGCCAGACCGAGGACGAGGCGGACCGGCTCAGCGTCTATCTGCTCGCCAATGCCGGCTATGATCCGCGCTCGGCGCCGCAATTCTGGCGCGAGAAGGGGGGCACGATCGACGGCGGTCTCTTCCGCAGCCGCACCCACGCCTCGTCCAAGGCGCGGGCGACCGCGCTCGACGCCGTCGTCCAGGACATTGCCCGCCGCCCCGAACGGCCGATCCTGCCCGCCGACGTCCTCGCGCTACGGACCCAGCCGCTCCGCTAGCCGGCGATCCGCGCCGCCGACTGTGCGGGACTGCGTGGCTGGTCGGGCCAGATCCCGCGCGTATCGAGCACCGTCTTCTCGCTGCGCTCCTCGAGCGGGATCGAGCGGAAGACGTCGTGATCGACCAGCACGACCATGATCGGGCAGGTCTCGATCGCGGTGTCGACGTCGATCAGGGTCGCGCCGGTGCCGTCGAACGCCGGTGGCAGCGCCGCGGCATAGGGCTCGACGATCCGGACGCGATCCCCGAAGCGATTCGCCACCGCCAGCGCGACCTTCATCGCCGGGCTCTCGCGGAAATCGTCGATATTAGCCTTGAACGCGAGGCCCAGGCACGCGACCGGCGCGGTCGGATCCGCCGCGATCATCGCGGCGACCTGCGCGATGACGTGATCGGTCTTGCCGTCATTCACCTCGCGCGCGGTGCGGATCAGCGGCGTCTGGTCGGGGGCGGCATGGACGAGAAACCAGGGGTCGACCGCGATGCAATGCCCGCCGACGCCGGGCCCGGGCTGCAGGATGTTGACGCGCGGGTGGCGGTTGGCGAGCCGGATCACCTCCCAGACATCGACGTTCATCGTGTCGGCGATCAGCGACAGCTCGTTGGCGAACGCAATGTTGACGTCGCGAAACGCATTCTCGGTCAGCTTCGTCATCTCCGCGGCGCGCGCGGTCGTCGTGACGCACGCGCCGCGTACGAACCTGCGATAGAAGGTCAGCGCCTTGCGCGCACAGCGCGGCGTGATCCCGCCGATGACGCGGTCATTGTCGATCAGCTCGACCAAGATACGTCCCGGCAGCACGCGTTCGGGGCAATAGGCGATCGCGATATCGGCCTGGTCGCGGGTCCGCCCGGGCACGCGCAGATCGGGGCGCAAAGTCGCCAGCAGGTCGCGGACCTTCTCGGTCGTCCCGACGGGGGAGGTCGATTCGAGGATGACGGTATCGCCGGGCTTCAGCACAGGCGCGATCGTCGTCGCGGCCCCCAGGACATAGCTGATGTCGGGCGCGTGCGCGGCGTCGAACGGGGTCGGCACCGCGATCACGAAGACGTCGGCGGGCTCGACCGTCATCGCCGCGCGCAGCGTACCGCGCGCCACCACGCCCGAGACCAGACCGTCGAGATCGACCTCCTCGATATGCACGCGCCCCGAATTGATCGTCTCGACGACGCGTTCGGTCACGTCGACGCCGAGCACGCGCGCGCCGGTCCGCGCGATGATCGCCGCGGTGGGCAGGCCGATATAGCCCAGTCCCATGACGACGACGTTCAGTTCAGTATCGGAAAGCATGACAGATGATCCTCAACGATGGTCCGGTCGGCCGGCGGCCGCCTGGGCCATGGTCTGGGCGATGGTCTCGGCGATCCGGGCAGCAGCATGACCGTCGCCAAACGGATTATGTGCGCGCGCCATCGCGGAATAGGCGGCTTTGTCGTCGAGCAGCGTGAAGATTTCGGAAACGATGCGGTCCTCCGACGTCCCGACCAGCTTTGCGGTACCCGCCTCGACGCCCTCGGGGCGCTCGGTCGTCTCGCGCATCACCAGCACCGGCTTGCCGAGCGCGGGCGCCTCCTCCTGCACGCCGCCCGAATCGGTCAGGACGATCTCGGCAAGCCCCAGCGCGCGGACGAAGCTCGGATAATCGAGCGGCGCGATCCGCGCGATATCGGGCTGGTCGCCGAGAATGCGGTCCATCACCGCGACGACATTCGGGTTGGGATGCACGGGAAAGACGACCGCGACGTCATCGCGCGCGGCGATCCGCGCGATTGCCCGCGCGATCCCGGCCATCGCGTCGCCGAAATTCTCGCGCCGGTGGGTCGTGACGAGGATGATCCGCTTGCCCGCAGTATCCGCCACGACCGGGTCGAGCGCGGCGCCGAGCGCCGGATCCGCCGCCACCCGCGCATGGGTCCAGTGCAGCGCGTCGATCACCGTGTTGCCCGTGACGTGGATCGTCGAGGGGGCGATATTCTCGCGCAGCAACGCGTCCGCGGCGGTCTGGGTCGGTGCGAAGTGCAAGGCGGCGATCGGCGCGACGATCCGCCGGTTCACTTCCTCGGGCCAAGGATGATGGATGTCGCCCGAGCGCAGCCCCGCCTCGACATGCGCGACCGGGACCTTGCGGTAATAGGCGGCGAGCGCGCCGGTCATCGCGGTCGCGGTGTCGCCCTGGACGACGACCATGTCGGGCTGCTCGGCGTCCATCACGTCGCCCAGCCCGACCAGCAGCCGCGCGGTCAGCCGATCGAGCGTCTGCCCCGGCTCCATCAGGTCGAGATCGATATCGGGGGACAGCCCCGCGATCGCGAGCACCTGGTCGAGCAGTCCGCGATGCTGTGCGGTCACGCAGGTCCTGACGACCAGCCCCGGCTGCGTCTGCAACGCCCGGATGACCGGGAAGAGTTTGATCGCTTCGGGGCGCGTCCCGAAGATGACGAGTATTTTTGACATGGAACCCGCCTACACCCCACGTCTTTAATGACGCGCTAACCGCCGCAGTTGATTTGCCGAGTCCGTTCGGCGGCTTTATGCACCCGCAACGATCTGCACCCGCAACGATACAAGGGACTACTGAATGACGATCAAACCGCTGCGCAAGGCCGTATTCCCCGTTGCTGGGCTTGGCACGCGATTCCTTCCGGCGACCAAGTCGATGCCCAAGGAGATGCTGACCGTCGTCGACAAGCCGCTGATCCAATATGCCGTCGAAGAGGCGCTGGAAGCGGGGATCGAGCAGATCATCTTCGTCACCGGCCGCGGCAAGGGCGCGCTCGAGGATCATTTCGACATCTCCTACGAGCTCGAGGCAACAATGCGTGCGCGCGGCAAGTCGCTGACCGTGCTCGACGGCATCCGCCAGAAGCCCGGCTCGCCCGTCTATGTCCGCCAGCAGGAGCCGCTGGGTCTCGGCCATGCGGTCTGGTGCGCGCGCGACATCGTCGGCGACGAGCCGTTCGCGGTGCTGCTCCCCGACGAGCTGATGGTCGGCAAGCCCGGCTTCATGAAGCAGATGGTCGAGGCGTATAACAAGGTCGGCGGCAACGTCATCGGCGCGCTCGAGGTCGCCGATTCGGAAACCGACAAATACGGCATCATCTCGCCCGGCGCGACCGACGGTCGCCTGACCGAGGTCACCGCGCTGATCGAGAAGCCCGCCAAGGGCACCTCGCCATCGAACCTGATGATCCCGGGCCGCTACATCCTCCAGCCCGAAGTGATGCGCATCCTCGAAGGGCAGGAAAAGGGCGCCGGCGGCGAGATCCAGCTGACCGACGCGATGGCGCAGCTGATCGGCAACCAGCCGTTCCACGGCTTCACCTTCGATGGCCAGCGCTACGATTGCGGCGACAAGGCGGGCTATATCCAGGCCAACCTCGCGCTCGCGCTCGCACGCGACGATATCGGCCCGGTCGTCCGCGCGTTCGCCAAGACGCTGCTGGGCTGAACGATCTGCACGATGCGGGGCGGGTGGGTTCAGCCCATCCGCCCCGCATGTTTTCGGATCAGTCGCCGCCGCAGCAGGGGCAGCCGGGGTCCTTGGGCAGCCGGATCGTCCGGAAGCGGAGCGATAGCAGGTCGATCAGCAGCAACTGCCCCGCCACATCGTCGCCGAACGGCGCGACCGCGCGAATCACTTCCAGGGCGGCCAGGCTGCCGACCACGCCCGTGACGGGGCCGAGGATGCCGTCCTCCGCACAGCTCGTCTCGGCACGCTCGGGATTCTCGCCGACGAAACAGCGATAGCAGGGCCGGTCGGGCTCCCAGCCGCGATAGACGCCGAGCTGGCCTTCGAACTGGCCGACCGCCGCCGAGACCAGCGGGATCCGCGCCGCATGCGCCGCATCGGCGACGACGAACCGCGTCGCGAAATTGTCGCAGCCGTCGAGCACCACGTCCGCGCCCGCGATCAGCGCGCCGATATTGCCCTGGTCGACCCTCAGGCGGTGCGTGTCGACCGCGACGTTCGGATTGATCCGGCGTAGCGCCGCGGCCGCGGCCTCGACCTTGGCGAGACCCTGGTCTTCGGTGCGGAAGATCGTCTGACGCTGCAGGTTCGACGTCTCGACCGCGTCGTCGTCGATCAGCACGAGGCGCCCGATCCCAGCGGCCGCGAGATACTGGATCGCCGGCGAGCCGATGCCGCCGGCGCCGATCACGACCGCCGTCGCGGCCTTCAGGCGGAGCTGACCGGTGCCGCCGAACTCGCGGAGAACGATGTGCCGGGCATAGCGCGCAAGTTCGTCGTCGGAGAGCGTCATGCCTTCCACGCGAACACCATCGTCGTGCGGTACCAGCTGTCGGTGGCGGCGCCGCGCAGATCGACATTGTTGCGCGCCGCGCCGAGCAGCAGGCCGGCGGCGAACTGCTCGACCGTCGGACAATCGATCGCGCGCGGCGTCACCCGTCGCACCCGGCCATCCGCCGCGGCGAGCAGTGCGAGGTCGAGGTTCAGCACCCAGCCCTGCGGCGTCCGCGTCGCGCCACCGCACCGCCCGGCAAGCACCTCGCGCTGGACGAACGTGCTGGCATCCAGCGACGGGGCAACCGCGCGCCGCAGCCGCAACACCGGCAGCGCGCTCCAGTCCTGTGGCGGCAGCGGGACGCCACCCGTCACCTGCGGCGGCGCGGACGGCGCAGGCGCGGGGGGCAGGGTCGGAACGACGG
>NZ_JPJC01000241.1:0-2868 GCF_000733135.1 Sphingomonas sp. FUKUSWIS1 | reverse complement strand
CCGACGATCACCGCGGTTTCGCTGCTGGTGCTCGCTTTGCTCTTCTGGGTGGTCTTCCGCTATCGCCGCGCCGCCAACCCGGTGCCGTCGAAGACCAGCCACAACACCGTGATCGAGATCATCTGGACGCTCGCCCCGGTGATCATCCTCGTGCTGATCGCGGTCCCGTCGATCGGCCTGCTCTCCGCCCAGTTCAAGCCGGCGCCCGCGGGCGCGGTGACGATCAAGGCGATCGGCAACCAGTGGTACTGGACCTACCAGTATCCGGATAATGGCGGCTTCGAAGTCACCGCGAACATGCTGAAGGAGGCCAAGGACGTCGGCGCGGGCGAACGCGCACGCACCGATGCCGACGGTCCGCGCCTGCTCGCGACCGACAACCGCATCGTCCTGCCGGTCGGGGTGCCGATCCGCCTCATCACGACCGCGAACGACGTGATCCACAGCTGGGCGGTCCCCGCCTTCTGGATCAAGCTCGACGCGATCCCCGGCCGCCTGAACGAGACGAGCTTCACGATCGACAAGCCCGGCCTCTATTTCGGCCAGTGCTCCGAGCTCTGCGGTGCGCGTCACGCGTTCATGCCGATCGCGGTCCAGGCCGTCTCGCCCGCGCAGTTCGCGGCGTGGGTCCGGGCCAAGGGCGGCTCGATGCCGACCCCGGGCCAGGCCTCCGACAAGGTCATTCCGCAGCCCGGCGCCGACGGCTCCGCGGCCAAGGTCGAGGAGGCGGCGGAGACCGCCAACGCCACCGGCCCGGTCGAAAACGTGACCACCGCAGCGCCCGCCACCACGCAGGGCGCCACCTCCAACCCGGCCGGCGCCGGCAACGCGGGACTCTAAGATGACCGACACCGCTCTCAACCCGTCGGCATTCGTCGCCCATGATGCGCACGCGCATCATCACGATGCCGATCACAAGCCAGGTTTCTTCGCGCGTTGGTTCATGTCGACCAACCACAAGGACATCGGCACGCTCTACCTGATCTTCGCGATCGTCGCGGGGATCATCGGCGGCTCGGTCTCGGGCCTCATGCGCGCCGAGCTCGCCGAGCCCGGTATCCAGTATCTTCAGGGCTGGGCCGGCATGCTCCACGGCGGCAGCGCCAGCCTCGACGAATCGCTCCACCTCTGGAACGTGCTGATCACCGCGCACGGCCTGATCATGGTGTTCTTCATGGTCATGCCGGCGATGGTCGGCGGGTTCGGCAACTGGTTCGTGCCGATCATGATCGGCGCGCCCGACATGGCGTTCCCGCGCATGAACAACGTGTCGTTCTGGCTGCTGATCCCCGCCTTCACGCTGCTGCTCGCCTCGCCCTTCTTCGGTGGCGCAGGTAACGGCTGGACGCTCTACGCCCCGCTCTCGACCTATGGCGAGCCCGGGCCGTCGACCGACATGGCGATCCTAGCGCTCCATCTCGCGGGCGCCTCGTCGATCCTCGGCGCGATCAACTTCATCACCACCATCTTCAACATGCGCGCGCCGGGCATGACGCTGCACAAGATGCCGCTGTTCGTGTGGTCGATGCTCGTCACCGCGTTCCTGCTGCTGCTCGCGCTCCCGGTCCTCGCGGCCGCGATCACGATGCTGCTGACCGATCGCAACTTCGGCACGACCTTCTTCGATCCGGCCGGCGGCGGCGATCCCGTCCTCTACCAGCATCTGTTCTGGTTCTTCGGCCATCCCGAAGTCTACATCATGATCCTGCCGGGCTTCGGCATCGTCAGCCAGATCATCTCGACGTTCAGCCGCAAACCCGTCTTCGGCTATCTCGGCATGGCCTATGCCATGGTCGCGATCGGCGTGGTCGGCTTCGTCGTCTGGGCGCACCACATGTTCACCACCGGCCTGTCGGTGAACACCAAGATGTACTTCACCGCCGCGACGATGGTCATCGCGGTCCCCACCGGCATCAAGATCTTCTCGTGGATCGCGACGATGTGGGGCGGCTCGATGAGCTTCAAGACGCCGATGGTCTGGTCGATCGGCTTCATCTTCATGTTCACCGTCGGCGGCGTGACCGGCGTCGTGCTCGCCAACGGCGGCATCGACGATTACATGCAGGACACCTATTACGTGGTGGCGCATTTCCACTACGTGCTCAGCCTCGGCGCGGTGTTCTCGCTGTTCGCGGGCTTCTACTACTGGTTCCCGAAGATGTCGGGCAAGATGTACAACGAGTTCCTCGGCCAGCTCCACTTCTGGGTGTTCTTCATCGGCGTGAACGTCATGTTCTTCCCGATGCACTTCCTGGGCCTCCAGGGCATGCCGCGCCGTTACCCGGACTATCCCGACGCCTACGCGCACTGGAACTATGTTGCGACGGTCGGCTACATGATCATGGCCGCAGGCATGGCGATCTTCTTCGTCAACCTGATCTGGTCGCTGATCGCGGGCAAGAAGGCGGCGGACAATCCCTGGGGCGAAGGCGCCACGACGCTCGAATGGACGATCTCCTCGCCCCCGCCCTATCACCAGTTCGAGACGCTCCCGAAGATCGACTGAGGGCGGATCAAGGGCCATCAGGCCCCCGCCCGGCCGGCGCGGCAACGCCGCGTCCGACGACACGGGACTTGCTCCCGTGTCGGGGCCAGCCAGAAGACGCCTCGGGGCAACCCGGGGCGTTTTTCATATCCGCCGCCCCTAATCCGTCATCCTGACGAACGTCAGGACCCAGAGCCCAACAGCTCGACGCCAGCCCAAAATCCGTCCCACCCCGGCACGCCCCGAAATCCCCCGCTAGCCAAACCCCGCGCGGGTCCCCAAACACGGCGCATGCCGACGCTCCAGCACCTCGCCGTCTCGATTCTCGGCCTGACCCTCGCCGGCGGCACCGCGATCGCACTCACCGGCGCCCGCCCCGTGAC
>NZ_JPJC01000240.1:5352-8978 GCF_000733135.1 Sphingomonas sp. FUKUSWIS1 | reverse complement strand
GGCTCGCGGTCGAGGCGGCGCCCGCCGCGAGCGGTGACCTGGTCTGGGTCCATCTGTCGACCACCGAGGACGAGGCGCAGGCCTGGCTTCGCAACGAGGCCGGGCTCGAATCCTATGTGATCGACGCACTGACCGCGACCGAGACGCGGCCGCGTTGCGAGGCGGTCGGCGAGGGGGCGTTCCTCAACCTGCGCGGGCGGACGAACGAGGAGATGGATTCGTCCGACCTGCTCGCGTCGCTGCGCATCTGGGTGGTCAAGGGACGCGTCTATTCGCTGACGCGCAAGCCGCTGGTCGCGATCCCGCTGGTTGAAAAAGAGGTTGAGGCGGGGCGGGTGCGCGATCCCGGCGACCTGATCACCGCGTTCGCGACCGCCATCACCACCGATCTCGACCCCGAGGTGGCGGCGCTGGGCGACGAGCTCGACGATTGCGAGGAGCGGCTCGACGCCAAGCATGTCTTCGCCCTGCGCCGCACCGTCAGTGAGGTCCGCGTGGCGGCGATCAGCTATCGCCGGTTTCTCAATCCGCAGCGTGCCGCGCTCGAGAAATTGGCTGCGTTGCCCGGCGACTGGCTGCGCGACGACGACCGGCTGCACCTGGCGGCGGCGGCGGACCGCGCGGCGCGGATGGCCGAGGAGCTCGAATCGATCCGCGAGCGATCCGCGCTGACGCACGAGGCGCTGACCGACCTGCGCGCGGAACAGATCGACAATCGCTCGCTGATCATCTCGGTCGCGGCGATGGTGTTCCTGCCGCTGACGTTCCTGACCGGGCTGTATGGGATGAACGTGAAGGGGCTGCCCTTTGCCGAAGAGCCCTGGGCGTTCGATGCGATCGCGGGCGGCTGCCTGGTGATCGCGCTGGGTATCGTGATCTACTTCGTCCAGCGGCACTGGTTCGAACGGTAGCGGCTCAGGCCGCGCTGGCGGTGCGCCAGGCCTGCGCGATCTCGTCGAGCGTGTCCGCGGTGGTGCGGAAGACCGAGCCGTCCTGGCCGACCGAGGCGTCGACGATCGTCCGGCGCGCGCCTGCATAGAGCCGCGCGAGCGTTTCCGACACCGCGCCGCCGCGGTCGAAATCGAGCCCCGCTTCGAGCGCGAACAGGATCGCGGTCGCGCGCGTCACGCGGTCGCTCTTGGTCGCATATTGGCGGTTGTCGGAGGCCCAGGCGGCGGCACGCAGCGCCGCGACGAGTTCCTTGTAGAGCAGCTGGACGAGGCCCGGGCCATCGGTCGTGGTGCGGCCGACCGCGTCGATCTGGCGATAGGTGGCGAACGGGTCGCGTGTGAGGGTGGTTGCGTACATCACGAGTCGCTCTTGTTCCAGGCGGCGATCTGGTTGGTGAGGAAGCTCTGGATCGACTTGTACGACGACACGCGCGAATTCATGCTCGAGAATTGCTGCGTCAGGCGGGTGGTCATCGCCGCGGATTGATCCGCGATCTTGGCCTCGGCATCGGCGATCGCGGACTGTGCCGCGGTGTAGCGCGTCTGCGAGGCGCCGAGCCCGATCGTCGTGTTGGTCGCGCTGGTCGTGATCGCGTTCAGCACCGCGCCAAGCCCGGCCTTGCCGTCCGCCGAGCCGTTCAGCATCGTCTCGATCGCGGTCGAATTGGTCAACATCGCGTTCGACAGCGCGGCGGCATCGACGCGCAACGTGCCGTCACGATTGGTCGCGACGCCGATCTGCGCGAGCGTCGTCGGGCTGCCGCCACCGGTGTCGCCCGACAGCGGCGCCAGCGTCAGCGCCTTGAGCGACGACAACAGCGTCTTCGCCGCCGGGTCCGCGCGCAGCACGCCGGTCACCGGGTCGGTCTGCTCGGTCAGCGTCGCCATGACCTGGTTATAGGTCTCGACGACGTCGGATACCGCCTGCGACAGCGCGCTGGTCGGCGTCGTGCTGCCTAGCGTGACGGGGCCGGTCGACACGGCGTTGAGCTGCAGTTTGACGCCCGTCACCAGGTTGTTGATCGTGTTGCTCGCGCGCTCGACCGCGATCCCGTCGACGGTCAGCTTGGCATTCTGTGCAGCCGCCGTGACGCTGGTGTTGGTCGCGCCGGGACCGACATTATAGGCGGCCAGCTTGCCGCTCGTATCGGTCGTCGCCGTCATCGTGAACGCCTGCGATGCGCCGGTCGCGCCCTTCATCGACAGATAGGCGCTGCCGTTCGAATCGGTCACGACCGAGGCGGTGATGCCTGCGCCCTTCGCGTTGATCGCCGCGGCGATCCCGTCGAGGCTGGCGTCGGTAACGTCGATCGTCACCGCGGTGCCACCGCCTGCGGTGAAGCCGGTCATCTTGGTGCCTGCCGCGTCATAGGTGGCGGTGCCGAAGTTGAGCGTGAAGCTGCCCGAGCCGATCACCGCGGTGCGATCGGCGACCGCGGCGGTGGTGCGGATGGTCTGCGCGGCGGCGAGCTGGTTCACAGAGATGGTCGACGACAGCCCCGAGACCTTCGCGCCCGGCAGCGCGCTGACGCCGAGCGCGGCGCTGTTGGAGCTGGTCGGCTGGCTGGTCAGCGTGCCGCCCTTCACCAGCGCGGCATAGGCGGTCGAGAAGCCCGAGATCGCGCTCTTCAGCGTTGCGAGCCCCGAGATCTGCGTGGTGATCGTCTTCGACTTGGCGGTCAGCTGCGCGGTCTTGGCCGCGAACTGCGCCTCGACCAGCGAGGGCACCAGGCTTGCGGTGTCGATCCCCGAGCCGGCATTGAGCGAGGTCAGCAGCGACTGCGCCGCGTTCTTCGTCACGCTCGCCGCGGTCGGCGTCGGCGTGGCCGCCGGGGTCGGCGTCGCGGTGCTGCTCGTCGTCGAAATTGCCATGCCGGAATCCTTGCGCGCTCGAATGGAATAACGACCGCGGCCGCCGGATCTTTAGGGAAGTTTCACGCCGTTTTCGTCGAACCGCGCATCGACCGGCACGGTGATCGCGGGCTGCGGCATCGGCGTGCCACCCGCCGCCGCGTTCAGCCCGAACACGAAGGCGAGGACGGTCGCGATCGCCATGTACAGGTCGTCGCGAACCTCCTGGTTCTCCTTGCTCGTGTAATAGACCGCACGCGCGAGCAGCGGATATTCGAGCACGGGTACGCGGGTCTCCGCGGCGAGTTCGCGGATCGCCAGCGCGGTCGCGCCGCGGCCCTTGGCGACGACGACGGGCACCTGGTCCTTGCCGCGGTCGTAGCGCAGCGCGACCGCGAAATGCGTCGGGTTGGTCAGGATGACGTGCGCCTCACCGACCGACTTGCGCATGTTGCCGCTGGCCATCGCGCGCATCTTGGCGCGCTGCTGGCCCTTGGCCTCGGCATTGCCCTCATTGTCCTTGTGCTCGTCCTTCACCTCCTGTTTCGACATGCGCATCTTGCCGAGGCGGCGGATGATCTGGATCGGCACGTCGATCCCGGCGATCGCGACGAGCCCGAACGCCATCGCGATCAGGATCGACGAGAAGGTCCCGCCAAGCGTCGTCAGCGCCTGGTTGAGATCGGCGGACGAGGCGAGACCCATCGTCGTGTGCGACGCCTGCCACAGCATCCAGCCGCCGATCGTGCCGAGCAATGCGACCTTGAGCAGCGACTTGCCGAGCTCGATCCAGCCGGTCGGGCCGAAGATCCGCTTGAGACCCGA
>NZ_JPJC01000240.1:3038-5315 GCF_000733135.1 Sphingomonas sp. FUKUSWIS1 | reverse complement strand
CTCGGCTTCCACCATCGACGGCGGAACCTCGAAGTCATGACCCTCGGCGAGCTGGTCGAGCAGCTTGCCGTTGAAGCCGAGCGAACCGAGCCCCGCCTGGCTGAGCACCGCGGCGACCAGGCTGACGACGAACAGGGTGACCAGCGACGGCGCAAGCTTCCACCCCGCTTCCTGGAGCGGGCGCCAGGGCGAGAAATCCTCGACATCGGCGCGGCCAAACTGGAAGCTCGACGCCATCACCGCCTTGCACGCGGCGATCAGCGAGGGGCCGGCATAGATCAGCCAGGCGACGCCCGCGAGCATGCTGAGCGCGGTCGCGAAGTCGCGCGAGCGGAGGATGTCGCCCTTCTCGACCGCATCCTTCTTGCGCTTGTCGGTCGGGGCTTCTGTCTTTTCGCCGAATTCGTCCGCCATCAGCCGAGCACCAGGCTTTGCGTGGCTTCGAGGCCTTCGCGGATGATCACGACCATATAGTCGCCCATCGCCGGGAAGCCGACCGCGAGCGCGACGACACCGACCGCGAGGCTCGTGGGCAGGCCGACCGAGAACAGGTTGAGCGCGGGTGCGGCGCGGCTGATCATGCCGACGACGATGTTGAGGCACAGCAGCAGGAAGCCGACCGGCAGCGCGAGCAGCAGCCCGGCGAGAAACGCATAGCCGCCGAAGAACGCGATGCCGCGCAACCGGTCGACGCCGAGCCACGCGGCGCCGGGCGGCATCACGTCATAGCTTTTGACGAGCATCTCGACGAGCACGAGGTGGCCGTCCATCGACAGGAACAGCAGCGTCAGCATGATCGAGAAGAACTGGCCGAGCGCAGGGCTCGACCGGCCGTTCTGCGGATCGACCGACGAGGCGAAACCGAGGCCCATCGACCCGCCGATGATTTCGGCGGCGATCACCGGCGCGGCGAACGCGATTTGCAGCACGAAGCCGAGCGCGAGCCCGACCAGCGCCTCAGCGGCGACCGCGAGCACGGTCGCCGTCGCGAAGATCTGCGCGGGCGGCTGGACCGGGTGCGCGGCGAGCACGAGGAAGCCGATCGCGCCCGACAGCGTGACGCGGACCGTGACGGGCACCGACACGTTGCCGAACACCGGCGCGGCGATGAACGTCGCGCCGATCCGCACCATGACGAAGATCAGCGCCCAGAGCTGCGGCTCAATCGAGAGGCCGAAGCCGAGCATCCGCCTATTTCACCAGATCGGGGATGCGTTCGAAGATGCTGACGGTGAAGTCGCTCAGCAGCCCGAGGATCAGGCTGCCGAAGATCATGATCGATACCGCGACGACGAGCAGCTTCGGCACGAACGACAGCGTCTGTTCGTTGATCGACGTCGCCGCCTGGATCATGCCGAGGATCAGCCCCGCCAGCAGCGCCGGGATCAGGATCGGCGCGCTGGCGAGCGCCAGCACCCACATCGTCTGGTTGGCGATGGTCAGGAAATATTGCGCGTCCATGGCTTATAATGCTTCCGTTCGCCCTGAGCCCATCGACTGCCTGCAAGGCAGGCGTTCGGGGGGACGTCGAAGGGCCTGGGACTCATGTGCTTCGACTGCGCTCAGCACGAACGGGAGTGTGGGTGCATCCACCGGGTCAGGTCGCGAACGAGTTGGCGAGGCTGCCCATCGTCAGCGCCCAGCCGTCGACGAGCACGAACAGCAGCAGCTTGAACGGCATCGAGATGATCGTCGGTGACAGCATCGCCATGCCGAGCGACATCAGCACGGTCGCGACGACGAGATCGATGACGATGAACGGCAGGAAGATCAGGAAGCCGATCTGGAACGCGGTCTTGAGCTCGCTGGTGACGAACGCCGGGAGGAGCACCGAGAAGGGGATGTCGCGCGGTGACGCATAGGGGCCCGACTTCGCCATTTCGGCGAACATCGTGACGTCCTTGATCCGCGTCTGCTTGACCATGAACGCGTGGAGCGGGACGCCCGCGGTGGTGATCATCTGCGTGCCGGCGAGCTGGCCCGCGGCATAGGGCTGGATCGCGGTCGTGTTGATCTGGGTGATCGTCGGCGCCATGATGAAGAAGCTGAGGAACAGCGATAGGCCGAGCAGCACTTGGTTGGGCGGCGTCTGCTGCAAACCGAGCGCCTGGCGCAGGATCGCGAGCACGATGATGATCCGCGTGAAGCTGGTCATCATCAGCAGGATGCCCGGTAGGACCGTGAGCAGCCCCATGATGATGAGGACCTGCAGCGACAGCGACAGCGAGCCGCTCTGCCCGCTATTGCCCGCCGCCTGGCCGCCAAGCTGGCCGAGCG
>NZ_JPJC01000240.1:0-2924 GCF_000733135.1 Sphingomonas sp. FUKUSWIS1 | reverse complement strand
CGGGGGGGGGGACGGCCTGCGCGAAGGCGGGCATGGCGAGGAACAGGGCGACCAGCAGCGCGAGGCCGACCCACAGCCACGCAGCGCCACGCGACTGCGTCCTGGCCTCTACAGCGGTAATCAGCGCCGGGCCCGACCCCTTGCGCGTAACGATCAGGCTCATGCGTCGACCTTGTCGATCAGGTGCACGCCGCCGCGACCGACCGAGACGAGCAGCCGCCGGCCCTCGAAATCGATCACCGCGAGGCGCAGGCCCGGCGAGATCATCATCGTTTCCTTGACGCCGATCAGCCGCGACGTGGGCTTGCCGGGCATGCGGCTCTCGAACTTGCGCCACAGCAGCAGACAGCCGACCATCAGCCCGCAGACGAGCGGCAGGAGGATGACGAGTTTCAGGATATAGGACCAGAGCATCGGATCAGCCGCGCGCCGCGAGCGACTTGTCGGGGCTGACCAGCTCGGTCATCCGCACCCCGAACCGCTCCCCTACGGTGACGACCTCGCCACGACCGATCAGCGTGCCGTTGACGAACACGTCGAGCAGCTCGTTGGCCTGGCGATCGAGCTCGATCACGCTGCTCTCGCTCAGCGCGAGCAGTTCGCGCAGCGTCAGGCTGGTCGAGCCGATCTCGACGGTCAGCTTGACGTCGACGTCCTGGAGCAGCCTGAAATTGGCGGCCACGGCGGCGTCGACCGGAAAAGTACCGGCCATGTCGGTCATGCTGCGAATCCTTCGTCGATACGGGTAATGGAGGTGAGCTGGATGGCGGCGAAGCCGTTGGACGTGCCGACCGTGCCGCAGCCGAGCCGGTCGTTGCCGACCATCACGGGAACGTCGCCCGAGATCGTGATCGGGATCACGTCGCCGGGTTTCAGGTCCATCAGCATCTGCAGCGACACGACGGGTTCGGCGAGCACCGAGCGGATCGGGAAGCGGATGTTCATCGCCGCGCGGGTCAGCTCGTTGCGCCAGGCCGGATCGGGCTCGGCGGTCTTGCCGAGCACCTTGGTGGTGAGCGACGGGGCGTGCGGCTTGAGCGCCGTGACCGGGTAGACGAGGTCGAGAAACACCGGCTTGCCCGCCCCCGTCGCCAGCCCGAAGCGGGTGACGATCATCGCATCCTCGCCGTCGAGCTCGGCGATCATCGCCGGGTTCACCTCGACACGGGTCGGCTGGAACTCGAACCGTGCCATCGGCTCCCACGCGGTCTTGAGCGGGGTCGCGATCAGCTGGCCGATCCGCGCGATCATCGCTTCGCCCGCGGGCGAGAATTCGGCTGGCAGCACCGGTGGCACCGCGCCCGTCCCGCCGAAGAACAGGTCGAGCAGCTCGAGGATGAACCGCCCGTCCATCACGCATAGCGCCTGCGCGGCGCCCGGCGTCATCACCATCGGCAGCCAGGCGATCAGCCCGTCGCCGCGCTCTGCCCGGTAATCGGCAAAGCGCTGGACGACGAGCGGCTCGGCCCAGCTGCGCACTTCCTGGCGCAGCATCGGCTCGAACACGCCGCGCAGCGTCCGCGCGAACCGGGCGGACAGATGCTGCAGCGTGTGGAGGTCACCGAAGGGATTGAGCTTGGCCGACCCCAGCATGCCCGAATGGGCCGCCTGGGGACGATCGCGCTCGCGCCGCTCGCGCATCGTCGTGTCTGGGGGGGCGTTAACCATGCCTCACTGAACGACGAAACTGGTAAAGTAAACGTTACCGATCCCCCCGAAACCTTCCTTCTGCTTGAGCGTAGCGTTGATGGCCTTGGCCAGTTCGCCCTGCAATTTGCGCTTGCCTTGCGCGGTAAACACCTCGTCTTCGGTCGCCTCGCCGAGCGCCATCAGGATCGCGGAGCGGACCGCGATCTCGTTGGTCTTGAGATGGTCGATGACGCTGTTGTCATAGGGCGTCGAGACGGCGACGCCGACCTGGATGAAATGCGCGCTGTCCTGGAGGTTGGCGGTAAATTCCTTCTCCAGCGCATAATAGGTCGACGCATAGCGGTCGCCGCCTTCGCCTGCAGGCGGCGCCATGCCGTGATTCTCGGGTGCGGCATCCTCGCCGCCGCCATGCCCGCCGCCTTCGCCGTCCCCTTCGGCCCCGGCGGACTTCTGCTCGCTTTTGGGGATGAGCTTGGGCTTGCCGTCATCGGCCGCGGCATGGCCGCCGCCGATCAGCCCCGCGCTCGAGGCATAGACACCGGCCCCCACGCCGCCGCCCACCAGGACGAGCAGCGCGACGCCGCCGATGATCATCTTGCCTATCTTCCCCTTCTTCTTGGGCACGGGGGCTTCGGTCTTGTCGCTCATCTACGCAGTCCTTCGGGTCAGGCGAGTCGGGTGTCGGTGGAATCGGTATCGGCAGCGGTCGCGATTCCGGCGCGGGCGCGCGAAGGCGCCGAAGGCTGGTGCGGCGTCGCAGCGCGCTGCTGCTGCTGGCCGGCGCCGGTATCGACGTTGCTCTGCGACAGCTTCAACCCGCGGGCATCGGCGAGTTCGGCGAGCCGGGGTTGCGCCTCCTGCAACAGGCTGCGCGTGGCGGCCTGTTCGGCGGCGAAATGCACATGCAGCGTATCGCCGTCCTTGCGGACCGAGACGTTGATCGTGCCGAGCGCATCGGGGATCAGGCGGATCCGCGTATCGGTCGCATTCGCCGCGTCGCGCAGGATGTCGATCCGATCGATCATCGCGCTCGGCCAGCGCTCCTGCCGCATGTCGAGCGGCGCTTGTGCGTCCGTGGTCGGGGCGAGCGCGTGAACGGTGCCGGCGGCGGTGAGCGGGGCGGGCAGCGTCGTGTCGTCCCGTAGGCGGGGCTCGTCACGGCGCCGCGCCGCCGCCTGGATCGCGGCGCCGAAGACCTGCGCGGCGGAGGCGACGGTGCCGGGTTGCGGCTGTGTGGCGGCGGCGGGCGGCTGCTGCACGACGAGGGTCACGGG
>NZ_JPJC01000239.1:4347-6859 GCF_000733135.1 Sphingomonas sp. FUKUSWIS1 | reverse complement strand
GATCGCCCGTCGCGATCGGCGCGATGATCAGGAACCCTGCCCAGGCCGCATTGCTCCAGCGGATCGCCGCGCGCGGCGCCGACAGCTTCTATGTCGGGCCCGAGGCGCAGAAGATCGTCACCACGGTCAACACCGCTGCGCGCAACCCGTCGAAGATGACGACCGGCGACCTCGCCAGCTATGACGCGAAGACCCGCCCGCCGGTCTGCATCACCTACCGCGTCCACCGCATCTGCGGCATGGGCCCGCCCTCCTCGGGCGGCATCACCGTGCTGATGATCCTGAAACAGCTCGAACGCTTCGACATGGCCAGGCTCGGCAAGGACAGTCCGCAGGCGTGGCACCTGTTCGCCGAAAGCTCGCGGCTCGCCTATGCCGACCGCGACCTCTATGTCGGCGATCCCGATTTCGTGTCGGTGCCGGTCAAGGGCATGCTCGACCCCGCCTATATCGCCACGCGCTCGGCGCTGATCCAGCCAACCACGACGATGGCCAGCGTCAGCGCCGGCTCGCCCCCCGGCGCCCCGGCCCGGCAGTCCGCGCCGGTCAGCGAAGTCCCCGGCACCACCGACCTCGCGGTCGCCGATGCGCGCGGCAACGTCGTCGAGGTGACGACCACGGTCGAGGGCTATTTCGGCTCGGGGCTGACCGTCGACGGCACCGTGCTCAACAACCAGCTCACCGACTTCGACACCGTCCCCGAAAAGGGCGGCTATCTCGTCGCCAACCGCGTCGAGGGCGGCAAGCGCCCGCGCAGCTCGATGTCACCGACGATCGTCTACGGCCCTGACGGCAAGGTCAGGCTCGCGGTCGGTGCGGCGGGCGGCTCGACGATCATCGCGCAGGTCGCGAAGGCGATCATCGGCGTCGTCGACTGGAAACTGTCCGCCCAGGATTCGATCGCGCTCGGCCTGATCTACGCGCCCGGCCATGTCGCCGCGGTCGAGAAGGGCACCGAGCGCGAGGCGATGATCCCCGCGCTCGAGGCACTGGGCGAGACGGTGCAGGTCACCGCGCTCGGCCTGAAGGCGAACGCGGTCGAGCGGGTGAACGGCCGCTGGGTCGGCGCGGCGGATCCGCGCAGCGAAGGCGTCGGAATCGCGCAGGACGGCACCGTGACCCAGATCCAGCGCGTCGGTGCGCTGCAACGCGCGCCGGAATAGCATGCCCCGCCCCTTTGTCGTCATCCCCGCGCAGGCGGGGATCCATAGGCGCTGACGTCGGTGATCCCACAGGCCGGTCAGCCAATATGGGTTCCCGCCTCCGCGGGAATGACGACGGACCGTTAGCAGACTATACCGCACCAAAGACCGAGCGGCCCCGCGAGGGGACACAGTTCGCAAGAGCGCCCCAGGAGAGACCATGCCCCGCCAGCTCGAACCCTTCCCCAACCTCGTCACCATGTTCTTCGCGCGCGCCGCGGAGAGGGGCGACTCGCCGTTCCTCTGGACCAAGCAGAGCGGCGCCTGGGTGGCGACCAGCTGGGCCGACGCCGCGCGACAGGTGGCGAGCCTCGCCACGGCCCTCACCGCGATCGGGCTCAAACGCGGCGACCGGGTGATGCTGGTCAGCGAGAATCGCCCCGAATGGTGCCTCAGCGACCTCGCGATCATGGCGGCGGGCTGCGTGACGGTGCCGACCTATGTCACCAACACCGAACGCGATCACCTCCACATCATCGAGAATGCGGGCGCCTGCGCGATCATCGTCTCGACCGCAAAGCTGGCGAAAACGCTGCTCCCCGCCGTCCTGCGCTCGAACCAGGCGCAGATCGTGATCGGGCTCGAGGACATGCGCGTCCCCGCCGCGATCGATTTCCACAACTGGCACGCGCTGATCGCCGCGCACCCGACCACGCCCGAGACCGCGGCGGCGCGCGCGACCTTCACCCGCGGCGATCTCGCCTGCATCATCTACACCTCGGGTACCGGCGGCGCCCCGCGCGGCGTGATGCAGCATCACGGCGCGATCCTGCACAATTGCGCAGGCTGCGCCGCCGTCATCTCGGAGGATTTCGGCTGGGACGACGAGGTCTTCCTGTCGTTCCTGCCCTTGAGCCACGCCTATGAACATACCGGCGGCCAGCATTTCCCGATCTCCTTGGGCGGCCAGATCTATTATGCCGAAGGCCTCGAAAAGCTCGCCGCCAATATCGAGGAGACGCGCCCGACGATCATGTTCGTCGTCCCCCGCCTGTTCGAGGTGCTGCGCACGCGCATCTCGAAGACGATCGAGAAACAGGGCGGCGCGTCCGCCTATCTGCTCGCCCGCGCGCTCGACATCGGCGCCAGGCGCTATGCCGGCAAGCTCCGCCTGATCGACCGCCCGGCGCAGGCCGCCGTCGCGACGCTGTTCAAGCCCAAGATCGCCAAGAAGTTCGGCGGCCGGCTGAAGGCGATGATCTCGGGCGGCGCGCCGCTCAACCCGGAGGTCGGGCTGTTCTTCGAATCGATCGGTCTCACCTTCCTCCAGGGCTATGGCCAGACCGAGGCCGCGCCCGTCATCTCGTGCA
>NZ_JPJC01000239.1:2890-4258 GCF_000733135.1 Sphingomonas sp. FUKUSWIS1 | reverse complement strand
CGGGCGTGCGGATGGACTCGGTCGGCCCGCCGCTTAAGGATACCGAGGTACGGATCGCTGAGGACGGCGAGATCCTGGTCCGCGGCGAGCTCGTCATGCACGGCTATTGGCGCAACGACGCCGAGACCGCGAAGGTGCTGAAGGACGGCTGGCTGCACACCGGCGACGTCGGCGAGATCGACGCGCAGGGTCGCATCCGCATCACCGACCGCAAGAAGGACCTGATCATCAACGACAAGGGCGACAATGTCGCCCCGCAGAAGATCGAGGGGATGCTGACGCTCCAGCCCGAGATCGTCCAGGCGATGATCGCCGGCGACAAGCGCCCCTATATGGTCGCGCTGATCGTGCCCGATCCCGAATGGACGCAGCAATGGTGCGCGTCGAACGGCGATGCGTGCAATTTCAGCAGGCTGGCCGAGAACAGCGAGTTCCGCACCGCGCTGGGCCACGCGATCGAACGCGTGAACAAGGACCTGACCGTCACCGAACGCGTCCGCCGCTTCGTGCTGGCGGACGGGCCGTTCACGATCGAGAACGAACAGCTGACGCCCAGCCTCAAGATCCGCCGCCACGTCATCCGCCAGGCCTATGGCGACCGGCTCGACGCGCTTTACCTCAAGGGCTGACGCAGGGGGGGACCCTATTGGGCCCCCCACCTGCTCATGCTGCGCCGAGCGGAAGGTTGCTGCGCTTGCACACATAGGTCGCCAGCTCCTCGCGCAACGGCAGCCCGGCGATCGGGCGCAACGGACCGTCATAGGCGATGCTCGTCTCGACCAGCGAACGGCGCGGCGCGACGCCCAGCACATGGAACAGGCGACGCTCGCAATCGACTTCGGTGCGGGCATAGGCGACGCGGCCGGCATGTTCCTGGCGGATGATCGCGATCACCGTGCCGCCGATCGCCCGGCGCTCGCGCAGCAGGAAATAGCGCGAGGCGGTATCCGACGGGGTCGGGATCAGGTCCCCCTTGACCGTTAGCGCGGGCGGCGCTGGCGCTGCGACTTCGGTTTCGCCCAGATTGCGCAGCGATACGCCCGCAGTGCCCATAGCATTGTTGTCGACCGCATCCGTCGACGGCGCGCCCGAACAGGCGGACACGCCCAACCCGCCGGCAACCGCCAGCGCTAACCACGTCTTCTTCATCAATACACTCCCGGGTATGAATCAGGCTCAAACGCCCGCAGCATGACGATCGATCCGGTGGTGCGGATCGATCCCCGCCGCCCGACGTTGCGCGAGGAAATTTTCTTCGGCGAAGGGCGCGCACCGACCGGCACGCGCCCTCCCGGTCCGCTTATTTCGCCGCTGGCTTGGGCGCCGCGGCGGGCACCACCGCCATCGTCCAGTCGCGGTCGGGGCGCA
>NZ_JPJC01000239.1:0-2797 GCF_000733135.1 Sphingomonas sp. FUKUSWIS1 | reverse complement strand
GGGCGTCGTCGACACCAGATCCTCGGCGATCCGCTTGGTCGCGTCGATCCGCCGCGGGTCATAGGTCGCCCCGCCGAGCTGCTGCATCCAGAACTGGTTCCCGGTCGAGGCGCGCATGATGTACTGCCCCATCGGCCGCTTGATCCGCTGCAGCTCGTCATCCGCGATCGGCGTCGAGACCAGCTCGGCGGCGATCTTGCGCGCGGTCTCGAAGAAGAACGCGACCTTTTCCGGCGCGACCTGGCCGATCGCGACGAGGCGACCGCCGCTGTTCATCCCGGTCGGCCACTGGCTCTGAACGTTCGGGCTGTAGCTCGCGCCCGCCGCCTGGCGAAGCCGCTCGAACAGCCGGTCGGCGAACACCTGCGCGAGCACGTCGAGGCGACGGCTCTCGGTGATCGCCTCGATCCCGCCGCCGGTCGGCCAGGCGATGACCGCCGCCGCCTGGTTCTGCGGGCCGGTATGCGTGCGCATCACCGGGGTCGCGACATGCGCGGGGAAGCGCACCAGCGCCGCCACCGCGGTCGACGCGGAGCGCGCGGCGATCGCACCGAAGCTCTTGGCGACCGCGGCGATCGCCTCCTCGCTCTTCACGTCGCCGAACACCGACACCTCGATCGGCCCGGTCTTGAGCAGCGGCTCCCAGAACTTGCGGAAGTCCTTGGCGTTGAGCGCCTCGACCGACTCGCGCGACGGCGTGCCCCAGCGCGGATCGCCCGCGCGCAACAGCTTCTCCAGATCGCGCGACAGCACGCCGTCGGGCGACGATTCATAGCCCGCGAACGCCGCCAGCGCCGCGACCCGCGCGCGCGCGACCGGGGCTGCGTCCCATGCCGGGAAGGCGAGCTTGGCGGCCATCAGCGTCAGCTGGTCGGCATAATCCGCAGGCGAGGTCAGCGCGCCCAGCGTGAACGCATCGTCGTCGATCCCGAAGTCGAGGCCGATGCGACGCCCGGCGGTCAGCTGATCGAGATCGCCCTGGTCGAGCTTGCCGATCCCGCCAGCGACCAGCGCGAGGTCGCCCGCCCAGGCCGGACTCGGCTTGTTCGCCGGGATCGCGCTGTAACCGCGCCCGAACCGGACGCGGACATAGACGCGGCCGGTCTCGCCCGTATTGGGGAACAGCAGCAGGCGGGTGCCATTGGCATAGGTCACCTGCTCCATGTCGAACGCGGCGATCTTTTCGCGCGACGCCACGACGCCGGGCTTGCCGAGCGGCGGCAGCGCCGCGAACGTCACCGCATTCTGCTGGCGACGCAGCCCCGCGAGACCCGAGACATCGGCCTTCAGCGCGGTCTCGAGCTTGGCCGGCGCCGCCGGATCAGGCGTGATCGTGTTGACCAGCACGCGCGTCGCGCTCCCCTCGAAGATCCGCTTCGACGCCGCGAGCAGCGTGGCGGGGGTGAACATGCCCTTCGCCTTGGCGTCCTGCAGGATCTTGTACGATGTCTCGGGCCCCGCGACCGTCTCGCGGATGTCGAGCGCCCCGACCATGTCGTCGGCCTGGCGCGCGCCTGCCTCGACCCGTGCGGTCTCGACCTGGGTGCGCATGATCGTGTCGAAATCGGCATATTCGCGGTCGACCTCGGCCTGGCTTGGCGCGTTGGTCTGCGCGTCGGCGATCACCGCGCGTACGTCCTTCAGCGCCGCTTCCCAGTCGGTCCCGATCGGCACGATGTTGACGCTGGTCAGGTTCGCCGACCGCGACACGTCGTCGATCGACACCCCCGCCTGGAGATAGCTGCCACCGGCGCGCGCGCGCGTCTCGAGCCGCCGGCTGATCAGCCGCGTTGCCAGCACGTCGACCAGCCGCGTCTGGTTCATGATCGCGGTGTCGTCCTTGTACACCCAGGGCCGGACCACGCCGAGCGTGACGACCGCGGGCAGCGACGGCTCGGCGATCGCCTGTGCGGCGGGGGCGGCGGGATCGGGCTTGCCGAAATCGGGCGCCGCGGTGAACGCGCCGACCGGCTTCCAGTCGGCGAAGTTCTTGACGATCAGCCGTCCGAACAGCGCCGGGTCCATGTCGCCCGAAATGATGACGACGGTGTTCTCGGGCCGGTACCAGCGATCGTGGAACGCCTTGATGCTCGCGCCGGTCGCCGCCTCGAGCGTCTTGATGCTGCCGATCGGCGACCGGTCCGCGAGCGGCTGGCCGGCGAAGAAGGTCGATCGGATCGCATCGCCGATCCGCACCTGGGGTCCGGGCTGCTCGCGCTGTTCGGCGAGCACCACCGGGCGCTCAGCGGTGACCGTCGCATCGGTCAGCACCGGCTGCTCCATCATCCCCGACAGGATCTTCAGGCTGTCGTCGAGCCCCGCCTCGCTCGCCGAGGGCAGGTCGAGCTTGTAGGTCGTCGAGACGGGCGTGGTCTGCGCATTGGTGTCCGATCCGAACGTCGCGCCGAACCGCTGCCAGACGCGCTTGGCCTCGCCGTCGGGGACGTATTTCGAGCCGCGGAACGACAGATGCTCGATGAAATGTGCATAGCCGCGCTCGGCATCGCTCTCGTTGAGCGACCCGGCGTCGACGCGGACGCGGACCGACACCTGGCCCGGCGGGACGCCGTTCTTGCGCACGGCAAAGCGCAGCCCGTTGGGCAGCGTGCCGAACTTCCACTCAGGGTCGCGGGTGAGATCGCTGCCCTTGTACAGCCACGCGGTGGTGTCGATTCCGGGCAGCCCCGGCAGCGTCGGCGCCTCGCCGGGCATCGCCACGGTCTGCGGCTGGACGGGTGCCGCAGGTGCCGCCGCGGGCGGCTTGGCGCGGGACGCGGGCCGCGTCCCCGATTGGCCG
>NZ_JPJC01000238.1:0-2929 GCF_000733135.1 Sphingomonas sp. FUKUSWIS1 | reverse complement strand
TTATCAAGGCGATAATTAGCTCGATAGTCGCTGAAGGTCTGGTTAAATCCCTGATTGAACGCCGGCCCCGAATTCGAGCCGACTGTATGCGCCCGAGCGTACTTAGCTTCAACGAAGAAATCAGCCGCATCGCTTACCTTAAAGTGTCCTAGCAAGTTTGCGCTGAAGCGTTCGTTCTTCGGCAAAACCGAAAGCAGACGATCCTCACGGTTGTTGTCGCCATTACCGCCAAGGAATGTACCGGTAGGCCCGGTGCTGATCCGGTTGCCGGTTTGCGGCACCAAATTACCGGCTGAATCAAAAAGATAATTACAGTTGTAGTTAGTACGGGCTCCCGTGCCGCCAGGGATACCCGCGCCGCAGGGTGCTGCGGTGTTGCGGGTCTGTACGACTGGTACCAAGCCGAACCGAGCAATCGTTGAGGACCGTATGTTACGCCCAAAGACGACGTCCGGAATTCCGTCGCTGCCATTCGTCAGTCCGGCACCATCGACGTCGTTGGTCACAAAGCCGTTAGATTGACGGAAATACGGGATCTGCGAACCGAATAAACGATCCTGCTTCGAGTACTCCAATGCCGCCGTGAGATTGCCTCGGTCATCGGCAAAGTTCTTACCTGCAATACCGGATATGTAACGGTTGCCGCCCGACCCAAACTGAGGAATGCTGTTGCCCGCGCGTAATTGCAGACCGTCAAAATTGTTCTTTAGAACGAAGTTGACAACGCCAGCGATAGCGTCGGAGCCATAGACGGCCGAATTGCCGCCGGTCACGATGTCGATACGTTCGATTAGGTCGGTTGGGATGGTGTTAGTATCCACCGCCGCTGCCGTATTCTGGATATCCGACGGCACGTGCCGGCGACCATTAACCAGCACCAACGTGCGTTGCACCCCAAGCCCACGAAGATCGAGAAGGTTGAGGCCTGCAACGCCAATTCCCGAGCCAGGATTCTGCTGCGAGAATGTGCTGCGGAGCTGCGGAAGATCGTTTAACGCTTCACCGACGTTTGGATCGGCCCTGCTGTAGATATCTTGAGACCGGATAGAGGCAATTGGAACAGTTGATTCCAGGTTCGGTCGCCGGATGCGCGATCCCGTCACGACGATCTCTTTGCTTCCCCCGCCAGGAGGAGTTTCGTCTACAACTGTAGGATCGCTACCAACTGCCGTGCTGACTTGAGTATCAGTAGCGCTCGCATCTGCAGCGCCGGCCGCGGGAGAGCCCGCGTTCTGCGCCTGCACATATGCTGGAAACAGGCTTAACGAGCTTACCAACGCCGTCGCTGTCAAAAACCGGATCATCACTACATCCCTGTAACGTACGACACCTTATGGTGCTCAGCCGCTAAGCTCGCCTAACCGCACGGATTTATAAAGCTCGCAAAGTGCTGTCGGTAATTTATTCCGACCGGTGTCATCTAAATGACACATGTTGACCAAACTCGGCAACATCTCTTAATATCGTGACAATGATGAGACACTTAGTGATGTTATGTAAGGAAAATCTGGTATTTTGTGTTAATTCGCTCAGACACTGCCCACCTGCTCATAGCGAGCGTCAGAACGCTATACCAGAATGGCGATCATCCCGCCCCTTTCTAGGCCACTTTGAATGGATCAGGCCTGTTGAAGACGCATTGTGTTCATGTTGGACCATTAGAAGTACGCGACCCCTGATCGTAACCCAGGCTTGGCCAGGCATGGTTCTCACTTGTGTATCTTATGATAGTGTCGGGACGATTGGCCGAGCGTGGCGCCGTATTGATCGTTTTGCGCGTGGGCTGCTCATTCTATCGCGCTGCAACGCCTCTCTGAATTAGAGAAATGTTCATGGAAAATCCGCGACTCGATCTTAAGTCTGTAGATGTTAATTTGCGAGACTCGTGTTCTAACCACGTCAAAACTGTGTTGATATGCAGTAAAGTGGACGATTGCGAGCTGCTTAAAAGCACATTAGGTCGATATGGTTTTATTGTTGAACATACCACGGACATATCATATGTTGAAAGCGTCGCTTACTCGTTAACAGTTGATATTATGATCGTCGACGGTCCGTCTCTATATCCAGATACGGCGTCGGTGATTGGGCGCCTGTTATTAGTCAACGATCGGCCCGGTATAATTGTGCGATCGAGTTCAAACGATGACGTAGATCGGATAGTTGCGCTCGATATGGGAGCGGACGATTGTGTCGATGTATCGTGCAGCGCTCGTGAGATCAGTGCGCGAGCAGCCGCCATTACTCGCCGGACCTCAGTAAGACCCGAGGTAAAGCGTAAATTGGGAAGCCTTGAGTTCGCTGGCTGGGAGCTTCAGGCGGACAGGCGACAGCTGCTTACGCCTACTAAAAACATAATACACTTAACAAGTGCCGAATACTCAATTCTAAGGTGTCTTTTAAGCAATCCTGGGTTCGTTCGAAGCCGGTCAGACTTACGTTATTTTCCTAATAAGAGTAATGATGATGACGGTCGTCCGCGAACGATGGACGTATTAGTAAGTCGTCTTCGTAAAAAGATGATGAGTTATGGTGATGAAAACGTCATTGAGACTGTTCGGGGACTTGGATACAGGTTGATTACGCGATAGCGGCGCATCGCTGCATTTATATAGGCGGTGTTCGAAGAGGGGGTAAGCAAACTGCTTCGCTATTGATCATCTCCAAAATTCACCACGCAACCGACGAAGCATTGCCAGGCGTCAGTATTGATTCCGGTTGAGTGGGAAATAATATCTTAGACTCTGGGGCCGCCAGCCGATCCGGTCGAACTCGCGAGACATGCCTGCATCATCCAGCACGGCCTGTCTGGTTGCGAGAGCTGGCGCTTCACGCACGGTCAGACTGGTGCTGCCGTTGCCGTTTCCGCAAAGCTCTCGATCAACTCAGCGCCAGGCGTGCTGGCAGCGGCAGTTGCGGGCATGGGTAT
>NZ_JPJC01000237.1:0-1344 GCF_000733135.1 Sphingomonas sp. FUKUSWIS1 | reverse complement strand
GCTGGGCCGCGGGGGTCGAGCGGCTGGCGATGTTGCTCGACGAGCCGGCGGCGGCCGGGATCGACGCGGTGGTCGTGCCGATGGGTGCCGCGGCCGAAGCGCGCGCGACCGGCATCGTCGCGGACCTGCGGCGTGCGGGCGTCGCGGTCGAGATGGCGTACAAGGGCAAGATGAAGGCGCGGATGGCGAAGGCGGATGCGCTCGGCGCGCGGTTTGCGATCATCCTTGGCGATGACGAACTCGCCAAGGGCGTGGGCGCGGTGAAAGCGCTCGCGACCGGCACGCAGACCGAGGTCGCGTTCGCCGATCTGGCGGAGGCGCTGCGTTGAGCCTCCCCGTCATCCCGGCGCAGGCCGGGATCCAGCGCCATGAAGGCTGCGCCCGGTCACCCTGGATCCCAGCTTTCGCTGGGATGACGCAAGAGGGAGCGTCCGCATGACCCAGATCTCCCCGGACCGCATCCGCGCGATCGAGGCGCGGCGGGACGAGTTGCAGGCGCTGATGTCGACCGGCGACCTGCCGTCGGATCGCTTCGTCGCGGTGTCGAAGGAATATGCCGAGCTCGAACCCGTCGCGCAGGCCGCGACCGAGGTGCGGCGGTTGCGGCAGGAGGCCGAGAGCCTCGCCTTCATGGCCGAGGATGCCGATGACGAGCTGCGCGCGATGGCGTCGGAGGAATTGCACGAGAATCGCACGCTGCTCGAGACCGCGGACCGCAAGCTCGCGCTCGCGTTGCTGCCGCGCGATTCCGCGGATGAGCGCTCGGCGATGCTCGAGGTGCGCGCGGGTACGGGCGGGGACGAGGCGGCGCTGTTCGCGGGCGATCTGTTCCGGATGTACCAGCGTTATGCCGAATCGCAGGGCTGGCGGGTCGAGCTGATCTCCGGATCGTCGTCCGACGCGGGCGGCTTCAAGGAAGTCGTCGCCAGCGTCACGGGGCAGGGCGTGTTCGCGAAACTCAAGTTCGAGAGCGGCGTCCACCGCGTCCAGCGCGTGCCCGCGACCGAGGCGGGCGGCCGGATCCACACCTCGGCGGCGACCGTCGCGGTGCTGCCCGAGGCGGAGGAGGTCGACGTCAAGATCGACGACAAGGACCTGCGCATCGACGTCTATCGCTCGTCCGGGCCGGGCGGTCAGTCGGTCAACACGACCGACTCTGCCGTGCGGATCGTGCACATCCCGACCGGGCTGACGGTGATCCAGCAGGACGAGAAGTCGCAGCACAAGAACAAGGCCAAGGCTTTGCGCGTGCTGCGGACGCGGCTCTACGAGGCGGAGCGCGACCGGCTGCATGCCGAGCGCGCGGGCGCGCGCAAATCGATGGTCGGGTCGGGCGATCGATCG
>NZ_JPJC01000236.1:0-457 GCF_000733135.1 Sphingomonas sp. FUKUSWIS1 | reverse complement strand
CGCGCTGCATCCGATCTTCTCGAATCTGCTCCGCATCGTCGCGACGGTCGAGGCGGGGGATCCGTTCGTCGACGACAATGCCACGCGGCTCGCGCGGATTGGCTGGGCGCTGCTGGCGCTGCAATGCCTCGATCTCGCCTTTGGCGGCGTGGTCCGCTGGATCTCGCTGCTCAAGCTCGACGTGACCTCATGGACGCCGTCGCTGGGCGGGTGGATCGCGGTCGTGATGATCTTCGTGCTTGCGCGCGTCTTCCGGATCGGCGCGCGGATGCGCGACGACCTGGCGATGACGGTCTGATGCCGGTCGCGGTCAGCCTGGACGCCATGCTGCATGCGCGGCGGATGACGCTGACCGAGTTGTCGGAGGCGGTCGGCATCACGCTCGCCAATCTGTCGATCCTGAAGACGGGGAAGGCCAAGGCGATCCGCTTCACGACGCTGGAGGCGATCTGCCGCG
>NZ_JPJC01000235.1:50203-54170 GCF_000733135.1 Sphingomonas sp. FUKUSWIS1 | reverse complement strand
GAGCCGGTCCGCCTCGCGCAACCAAGCCCGCGCCGGTGCCGCGTCGGGCACCCAATCGCCGCTCTCCGCCGCCGACGCCGGGCCGGCGGCGCGTCGTCGCGCGGGAAGCCGCCATTCGCCCGACCGGATGCGTTCGACCACCATCCAGACCACCGCCGCCGCGATTCCGGCAAGCAGGGTCCACAGCAGGATGCGGGCATAGGGGGCGTCGGGCATCAGGTTCGCCAGCCAGAGCAACAGCCGCCCGATCGGCCTGAACAGATCGGCGAGCCAGCGTCCTAGCGTTTCCAGCCATGCCGGCGGCTTGGGCAGCGGCGGCGGGCGGGTCAGACCGAACTGGATCGACGGGTCCGCCCTCAGCGCGGCATGCGCCGCAGCCAGTCGATCGGCCCCCGCCGCCGGATCGTGTCCCGAAGCCCCGATGATACCCTCCCAGCGATGATAAGCCGTCCCCAGACCCGACTTAGCCGGATCGGCCACCGGTGCAATCTGCCATTCGCCTCTCGCGTCTCATCCGGCATGATCCAACTGGACAGCGCGACGTTCGCTCGCCACCATCATCGACAGGGACTTGGGGGAACAACAATGGCCAGCCACACGATCGCCGAGCGGAGCCACGGGATTTCCGTGGGCAACGTGTTCGGGCGCAGCGCGAACGTCATCAAGGCCAATCCGCTGGCGACGCTCGGCACCTGCTTTGCCCTGGTCGCGCTGCCGTCGCTCCTGCTCGGCCAGATCGGCCTCGGCGCAGCGGTGTTCCAGAATTTCCAGCAAGGGCAATATGCGCTGGCCGGAGTCTACGGACTCATCGTCGGCTGGCTGTGGCTGATCGCCAGCGGGGCACTGATCCAGGCGGCGGTTGCGCATGACGAGGGACGACCGGCTAACCCGCGCGAGATGCTGCAGGTCGGCGTGTTGCGGTGCCTGCCGCTGTTCGCGGTCTATGTGCTGATGCTGCTCGGCCTATGGGTCGGCACGATATTCCTCGTCGTGCCGGGTATCATGCTCGCCGTCATGTGGTCGGTAGCACTGCCCGCGATCGTCGCGGAGCGTCCGGGCGTGTTCGGCGCTTTCGGCCGCAGCCGTGCCTTGACCAAGGGCGCGCGGTGGCACGTGTTCGGAATCTTGCTGTTGGCCTTCGTCATCTACATGCTCGCCTCGATCGCGATCGGGGTCGGGAGCGTGGCAGGCTATGGCTCGCTGGGTGCCCTCACCGGCGGGGGTCAGGTCCAGATGCCGGTGCCGACCCAGCCCTCGTTCGTCGTCCAGCTGCTGCAATCGATCGTCACGACCGTCGTACTGACCTGGTTCACCACGGTCGGCGCCTCGCTTTTCATCGAATTGCGCGACTGGAAAGAAGGCCCCGACGCCAATCGGCTCGCCGACATCTTCGCCTGACTTCAGCATTGCGGTGACTGTTTGCGAACGAAGACCCAGAACCAGACGTTCACGCCCCTTCCCTCGCATCCCAACTTCAGACGCTGGTTCATCTTTGCGAATGACCGATTTTGAAGCCCGGCTATCCACTGCCGAATGTCGTGATGGGGAAGTAAGTCCTTCGATCCGATAGTTAAGGTAGCACCTATGCGCTCACCCGCATCGTCGCTACCCCCGTACCCACGAGCAGGAAAATTCGAGGAGCGTGTGATGCGTCATCATACTTTATTGGCGGCGATAGCAGTTGCCATGTTGAGTTCTACCTCAGGCTCAGCGAGCCCGGCGCAAGCTGTGGTTTCGGGCATCTATGAACTGGACACTGCGCAAAGTGACAACGCTTTCAAAGTGATCGATAGCGCTACCGCCACCATTTCCGACGACAAGCGCCCTCGTGTTCGGATGAGGCTCCGCAAGTCCATTGCGGTGAATAGGATTAGAATTTCCACCGGAGGAGGTCGAGTCGGCCTCGCCTATGATGCCAAAACACCTATCGTAGTTTGGATAGGCGGAGATCCGATCACTTGGAAGCTCATCCCGGAGCTTGTTTTCGATGTATCGGTAAAAGCTGATGGTGGAACCGTCGCTCTGACATTCCGCGGCGACGACAGCGAGCGAACCTCAAAATACCATACTGTCGGCCAGGATTTGGTGGAGAATACCACCATCATCAGTCCACTGCTTTCTACGCCGATCGTCTATAAGCAGGTCTTTAAAAAGACCAGCTGACCTGATCTACGAACAGACCTCTGACAAGAAGCCGTTGAACGGTCTTCGTCGCATAGACGCGGATGCCGGTTGAGATGGTCTGCCTAGCCTCTACTTCTCGGCGCGCCACGACTATGATCGAACGGCAGCAAATGGGTGATTACCCCCTGCCCTACGGCTTCCTGCCAGACCAAGTCCCGGTCAGTCACAGGTCAATCGCCCCTTCATGAAACCGGACGTCCATTCATCGGCGATAAGTGGGCGTCCAGAACCCGAGTTACCCAGTTTGAAATACTCGCGCTCCCGCCGCGCAGGCGAAGGGTACTTTATGGCAGCGAATTCATGCAACTCGAGGTCACGCCGCAGGTTCAGCGGTGATGACCATGTTCGACAATCAGATTGCTATCGTCACCGGCGGTGAATCCGGCATTGGCGCGGCCTGCGCCAAGGTGTTGGGCGACGCCGGGGCCCGCGTTGTGATCACCTATTTGAGGGATGCCGCCGCGGCGCACGCGGTCTGCACCTCGATCGGTGGGTCCAACCGCGCGATCGCGGTGCAAGTTGATGTCAGTGATGAAGCCGCGGTCGAACGACTGTTCGCGGAGGCCGAAAAAACGTTCGGCATGGTCAGCCTGCTGGTCAATTCGGCCGGATTGAACATGAGCGGCGTGATGCTCGTTGACATGGAACTTACGCAGTTCGACCGGGTCATCCGTTCCGATCTCTACGGTCCGTTACTTACCTGCCGACGAATGGTGCGCGCGCTCGAGGCAAAGAACGCGACGGGGCGGATCGTCAACATATCGTCGATTCACGAACGCGCGCCGCGACCGGGCGGCGTCGATTACGACTCAGCCAAGGGTGGCCTGTCGCAGTTGACGGCCACGCTTGCACTAGAGCTCGCGCCGAAGGGCATTGCGGTGAATGGCGTCGCGCCTGGGATGATCCTTACGCCGATGAATCAATCCGCACTGGATCATCCGGACGAGCTGGCGGCGAAAGAGGCGGCAATCCCTTGGAAGCGCGCCGGTCGGCCCGATGAGGTCGCGGCGCTGGTCGCTTTCCTGCTGTCGCCGGCCGCGGACTATATCACCGGCACCACGGTAACGATCGACGGCGGGCTGTCATTGACTGTGGCGCAAGGCGCATGACGATCGCCTATGCGGTCGAGCAGCTCGACACGGTAACTATCTCCGCTACGTCTGTGATCGACGGCATGGACATGATGAGCCCGTTCGTCTGGAGGGAAGGCAATCTCTACCGGATCATGGTTCGCGGCGTGCCGCATCCGCTCGGGCCCTGCGATCCGACCGGTATCATTGCGCGCGGAGAGAGCCGCGACGGGCTGGCCTTCACTATGGATCCGGGGCTCGCAATCACACCCGGGCCGGGTGCTGAGGACATGGGCGGATGCGAGGATCCAACCGTGCTCGTGGCCGGCGACGAATATCTCGTCTATTATACTGGCGTGGACGCTGCGCGCGCGCAGGGATGCATGATTTTAGCTGCGGGGCCCGACCTGACCGCGCTGGTCAAGGAAGATCTGGTGCTGAAGGCACCACCCGGCGAAGGCAATATCAAGGAAGCGACGCTCGCACAGACTGCGACCGGAGATTGGCGCCTATTTTACGAATATGCGGCAAAGGGCGCGTCGCGGATCGGCGTGGCGGGCGGGCCGACCCCGAAGGGTCCTTGGACTGTCCTCCCCGACCCTTTCGGCATCCGCGAGGACAGCTGGGACAATTGGCATCTGTCGACTGGGCCTATCTGGCAGTCGGCGGGGCAAGATCCGGTGATGTTCTACAACGGCGCGACGCACGACGCG